>NZ_CM001023.1:1082500-1382500 GCF_000166275.1 Algoriphagus machipongonensis | reverse complement strand
CAACCCTCCACTAAACTTAGGCCCGATAAATTCACCACTCATCAGGTCTCTTGGCGAGTGGCAACCCACGCAATTGGCTACCGAATTAGCCAAATACTTCCCATAAACTTCTGAGGGTTCTATTTTAATTGATTTCGGAGGAGTTCCCGCTGGACCTTCTGGCTTTATCAATCCGAGGGCAAGAACTGCTTTTCCCATAAAACTGTATTCGGTTGGTTTGACAAAATGATTGACTGGTTCCTGAGATCTTAAATACGATAAAATCGCAACTACATCTTCATCAGACATATTCTGAAATGGCATTAGCGGAAAAATCGGTCTTCCATCTGCACCAATCGAATTCCTCATAACCCGCGCTACTTCTCCATCAGTCAATTTCCCAATACCCGTCTCCATATCTGGAGTAAGATTTCGAGACCTTATCACCCCAGGCTCAAATACAAACTCTGCACCTCCAATTAGAGTTAAATCTTCTCCTTGATCTACTCTAAGCATCCTTTCCGTTGTATTATGGCAACCTGCACAATGTGCTGGACCATATACCAGATATTTGCCTCTGGCAATCAATGTAGAATCTTGCGTAGCAGCCAATTCAGGATAAGGTGCATCGTATTTCTTATCCCACTTTAAAAACACAAAAGCCACAAAACACAAGATAATTAAGGCTATAAAGCCAATCAGTCCCACGAAAATTTTTACGAATTTTTTCATTAGATCTTTAAAATGGTGGTCAATTCATTTAAAAACTCTTTGTGTAATGAAATGCTGTCACAGAAAAATCAATCATTAACCGAAAAAAAGCCAATACCGTAATTCATAAATCGTTTTTAACTATCTGAAGTACAGTTTAATATATATATCAATAAGTTAAATATAATTTTTCAATTAACCATTGTATTATTTTTAGTTATCAAAAAGAAATAAAAAAAACCGCCTCCAAATGAATAGAGGCGGTGGTTTGATGATTTTTTTAGAATTTAAAGTGCAACCCGCATTCCTGTTTCAGCAGATTTTAGTATTGCCTGAACAACTCTAATATCTCTAAGTCCCTCTTCACCAGGAACTAAAACAGGTTGATCTTCCATAATGGAAGTAGCATCATGATCCATTTGAAATGCCTGCTGACTTGGAATCGAGTAAGGAAAATTAATTTCACCTAGCGGACTCTTGCCCTTGTTCCCATTGTAACCAGAGAATGGTGCCATTTCTATTTTCCCTTTTTCACATTGTATGTTTAGGAAATTGGTATTCTCAAAAAAGGAGGTTTTAATGGTAGCCATGACATTGTTAGGAAACTCTAATTGCGCTTCTACTATTTCACCCAATCCATCCTTATATATCTCTGGTCTTTCGGCCCATACTTTTGCGGCTTTTACAGCCAAGGGTTCCATCCCCGTTCCTAATCTTGCACCTTGGATAGAATATACTCCCATATCATAAATCACTCCCCCACCCATCTCACGCTTTTGCTTCCAATGATCGGTTCTATTCTCTCTATAGCCAGCTGCACAATCTACATTCAAGACATTTCCCAACTCTTTATTTGCTACAATTTTTTGGAAGGCCTGAGTATTGGGTTCATGTTGACAGCGATAACCTATCGATAATTTCACTCCATTTTCATTACAGGCATCAATCATAGCTTGACATTCATCGGCGGTCACAGCCATCGGCTTTTCGCACCAAACATGTTTACCAGCCTTTGCTGCTCTAATGACATATTCTTTATGCATGGAAGGTGGTAATACCACATATATCACATCTATATCTGGGTTTTCAGCAATTGTATCAAAATTCTCATAATTGTAAACATTGGAATCTGGAATACCATATTTTGCTTTCCAGACAGGTATTTTCGTGGGTGTCCCAGTTACAATTCCCGCCAAATAGCAGTTTTCTGTTTGTTGAAGAGCTGGAGCCAATAAATCAGTACTATAATAGCCCAGCCCAACCAGTGCCACTCCCAACCTATCTCTTTTTGTTGTTTTACCCATCAAGGAAAAAGGGGAAATCAAACTTGCTCCAGCAGCTAAGGAAATGCCTTTAATCGAATCTCTTCTAGATATAAGTTTCATAAAATCTACATTTGGTGGAATTATAAAAATTTGACAACCATCAATTTAAATGAAAAAATCGCCTTTGCAAATGGTTTGACCTCAGCCTAAACTTATAAACAAAAAAAAGAGGACTCTATCAAAGTCCTCTTTATGTTAAATATCCCACTTTACTGTAAGTAATCCATACCTTGGCTGGACTAGGTAAGAATAGGTACTGATCAGGTTATCAGTGAAGCTATCTCTTCGAATAGATCGTGTATCCAAGATATTCCACACTGAAATCCTAAACTCCCAAGGGCTAGACTTTCCCTGATAGCTCAAAAAAGCATTTAGAAAATCGAATTCACTTTGGGTTTCTGACCCTTTGTTATTATAGGTATTCAGAGCATAGTCCGCATTCAATTTTAAACCTTTCCATATATCCCAGTCCACTTCGATTTTTGGCGTATGGGTATTGAAAGTGTTTTGAGTGCTTTGCCCTTGGTATTTATTTGTTGCAAATGTATAGCTCAAATCCACCTCAACTTTTTTGAAAAAGGTGGTTGTCCCTTTTACATGATAATTCTGAGAAAATTGCTTGTTCTGATTGACTACATCATTGATCAGGTTGTTGGTAGTGAAGGAATTCCAACCACCACCAGCACTCATTTTAAAAGTGTTGAATTTCTTATCTACATTGAAATTTCCATTCAAAGTCTCATTAACCGGCTCAATATTCATCACGGTTAGAATCCGATTGATGCCTCGGAAATCAGTGGTATTCACCAAATCATTCTTCTTTCGCTGCCAATTCACTGTCCCATACATATTTAATGAAGAAAAGAAATCATAATGGGAATAAAACAGTGAATGATTTGAAAAAAGTCCATTATCCAACATCCGATTACCAGTAAAAATGGAATTATAGTCTTGAATCACATATCCCTCGGCAAGCTTTTGAATATCCATAAAACTCGCTGTTTGCTGGAATCGGTATACCAATGACCGATTTGATTTAATAGCCCATTTGGCATACATACCGGGCAAAAGCAAGAACTTTTCAACCTCATTCTTATCTTCAAACTGAATATCCTGCCAAGTATAGCGATGAGCAAAAACCGAAGGGCTCAGGATAAAATCTTTCCATTTGGTTTTATAGGTCATCCCCAAATAAGCATCCTGGATTCCAAATCGATTGTCATTTGAAAATTCAGGAAAGGAAGATTCTGAGTTAGGCAAAATCTGGTTCAAACCAGAAATCATCTCCTGTTTCGTATTGGTATATCCTAGATTCCAATTCAAATGATTCGTGGCATTAAGAATATGGTAGTAGTTAAAAGAACCCTCCAACACTCTCGAATGAACTTCCTGCTGCTGTAGAAATCGGTAAGATTCACTATCCATAACCGGAAGCAATCCTACAAAAGGTTGCTGATTTGTGGTTAGGTCATACAGCGGATCCTGGTACTTTTTCTCCCAGTTCAGTTCCATGGAAAAAACCCTTTTCTCCGAAGGCGCATGATACCATTCTGCCTTTTGTTGAACACTGTAAGGCCTTCTGGATTGAAGATTATTGATCTGCTGACGAAAATTCCCAAAATCAGAATCCATGATATTTCTATTCTGAATATCGGATACTTTTCCAAAAACTGAATACTTCACATAGGTTTCCTCTTTTGGAGTATAGGTCACCGCATATTTCATTAAGCCGGAAGCATTTTCCACAGTACTCGCAGTACTCAGATTTTCCTGATTATTTTCATCGTTACGGAGATAGGTTCGTTGAGAATTGCTTCCCAATTTATTCTCAGAGGTGGAACCAATGATAAACCCAGAATGCCTCCATTTAGAACTTGGGTGGTAATTTAAATTAAATGCTCCCAAAGCAGTTTCTAAGGAGGCCGCATTATTTCTTTGTGCCATTGGAATACCCATATCTTCCCCACTAAGAGAAATAGAAGATCCTGTCCTTGTTGCTAGGCCTGACATTCCTCCACTAAACCGGAAGTAGTCCTGTAAGGTGAATGGCAACTCCCCAACATTATTTGCATCAGCGATTAAATTCAAATTTAATTTTGGGGAATAGTAAAATGCATTGGCATGGCCCAAATACCTTTCTTTTGGTCCACCACCAGCTGTCAAATCACCAAAAACCATTCTTTTCTTCCCATCTTTCAACTGAATATTCAATGCCAAAGACTCATTATTATCTAGACCTCGAATCGGCGAAACTTCATTGAAATTCTTCAGTACCTGAACTCGGTCCACCGCATTGGCAGGAAGATTTTTAGTGGCCAATTTAGTGTCTCCATCGAAGAAATTCTTCCCATCCACCATGACCTTGTCCACCTTTTTCCCCTGAACTTTTACGCCCCCATCTTCATCCACTTCGAATCCGGGAAGTTTATCCAGCACATCTTTGAGCTTTCTCTCTGTACCGGTAGTAAAAGCATCAGTTTTGTAAGTCAGGGTATCACCCTGCATCGTTACAGGTAGTTCAGTCACCACTTCAATTTGATCCAGCATAGTTTCATCAGTAGACAAAACCACCTGGATAGGTTCATCAGGAGACCATTCTGTAAATACCCGTTCAAATTGCTTGTATCCAACAAATGAAATTCGAAGCAAATATTCTGAACCAGGTGCCAGAGCAAGCTTGAATCTACCTTCTCCATTGGTAATTGCAAATGCGCCAATTTTCTGGGTACTCTGATTCACTGCCACCACATTGGCATAGCTAATGGGCTGATTTAAGGAATCCAATACTTGGCCTACTAGATTCTTGGTCTGGGAAAAAGCGGAAAAAGACATCAAACACAAAAGAATCACTCCTGTTAAAGTCCTAAAAATCAATTTCATGTTGGTTTAGTTTTCTTGATTTAAAGACTTTTAATTACCGATTTTGATCATCATCTGATGCTCCCCAGACTTACCTGAGTACTTTTTCATCATTTCTTCCATCTTCTCATCTGCCAAAGCACGGTAATCCTCACTACTCATTTCTTTCCCTTTTTTTGGAATGATTATTTCAACAGGCTCTTCTGGGTTCAACACAATTTTTTCGGCAATCAATGTGCTGCCATTGTTTTGAAGCTCCAAAATCAAACCTGGTAAACCCCAATATTCAGATGGTCCATGACTGACCGGGATTTGCGATGTGAACCAAGCCTCTACCTTGATGGTATCTTTCACGACTTCCATCTCTTCCATACCGGTTGAAAAGCGTTTGCTATCTACAATTTTCGAATAGGTTGCTTTCTGACATTCGTAGTTTCCGATTTTTTTAGTCTCTCCTGTAAGCTCCCAATCATAAAGTTTCAGCTTATCATTCACTAAAAACTCTTTACCCATGAGATCCTCCTCTTTTAGGTAAGTTTGATCTGAAAGGTTTTTATACAATACCAAATCGCTGCTACCGGTATTGATGACGACCATAGCGCCGCTAGAAGAAGCTGATGCTGGCCCAGAGCCCAAACTTTCTGCTTGCTTCCAATTCGATTCCCCTTGGGTAAAAGTCAAGACATATTCCTTTTCCATTTGTTTTTTCAACTGACGCTGAATATCTGCCATTGCATCTGGAGCCATTTTGCTGCTATCCATGGAAATCTTGATATTGGAAGATGATTTGTAATAGGCTCTACCTGTTAATCCTTGAGCATTTGTCGTTCCGACAAAACTCATTAAAACAATAAATCCGAGAAGTAAAATTTTGGTTTTCATAGCGTGTTTTTCTTTGATACAAATGAATAGAATCAAGTAAAACAACTGCGTTAAGCAGTGTTAACGAGTGTTAACATTCGGGTTTTCAAATTCTTTGCTCCTAATTTAGCATCGTGAAAAAGCTGCAATTCAAGCGTATAGGTATTTTGATAGCCTTCACTTTGGTGGTTTCCATTGGAGTGCAGATCTATAGAAATATTTCTCAGTTTAAACAAATTGAGACCCAATTGACGAAGGATATCCAAGTCAGTCTGGACAATGCCTTGGAGGCATATTTTGCTGATTTAGCCAAAACTGATGTAGTCACACTGACAGAAAGTGAATTTTTAGAAAAAAGTGATTCCTCAGGAAACGATGGACTTGAAAATAACTCACTTAATTTTTTTAACCGGATAGGCAAAAGTAAAATCGTACTTAAAACCCTTGAAGGCATGGAAGGAATCGATTCTCTTCATGCGAGTTGGTCTACCAATGATAGCTTAAGCTTTTCGTCTATTTCCACCCAATTAAATTTTGACTCACTGACAAATAAAGCTGTCGACAAAGAAAATCAAATCAATATTTTCAGAGGCTTGGAATCAGCAGATAGTATAAGACACCTTAAAATGTTGACAAATACCATCATCATTTCTATCACCAGAGACTCACTTAATTTTGAAAAGATAAACGACCTCTTTCAAGCTGACTTAGATAGAAAGGGGATAAACATCAATTACGGCCTGCTTCACCTTGCCAAAGACACTATTGCTGGTTCTTACAATTACCCAGACCTGCAGGAAATGCCATTTAAAACAGTGACAAAATCTACTTTTTTACCAAGAGGTGAGACCCTGGAATTGTATTTTGAAAACACAGCATTGAATCTTGTCAAAAGAGGAATCTTTGAAATCCTCACTTCCATTACATTTTTAGGAATTATCTCTTATGCCTTATATTTTTTGTATAGAACAATTAGAAATCAAAAAGAAGTAGCTGAGATTAAACAAGACTTGATTTCAAATATTACTCATGAGTTTAAAACTCCGATTGCCACCACACTTTCAGCAATAGAAGGCATCGAGCAATTCAACCCTAACAACGATCCTGAAAAGAATAAAAGATACCTGGGAATATCTAAAGTTCAACTCCATAAGTTGAATAATATGGTGGAAAAATTATTAGAAACAGCCACACTTGATTCCGAGCAACTGATGCTTCAAAAAGAGGAAACTGACGTGGTACCAATTCTTCGTTCGCTTCTCCAAAAATATCAGACCTTAGCCCCTGAAAAAAGCATTGATCTAGAGGTTCCCTCTTATATTAAACCGGTCTGTATTGACGCCTTTCATTTTGAAAATGCCATTTCAAACCTCATCGATAATGCCTTAAAATATGGAGGTGATCAAATCCGAATATGTTTGCAGCAATCAGAACAAACCATAATTAAAGTTTGGGACAATGGCGGGAAAATCACCTCAGAACAAAGAGATCGTATTTTTGAGCAGTTTTACAGAATCCCTCAAGGCAACCTACATGATGTAAAAGGCTTTGGGATTGGCTTGTATTATGTGAAAAAGATTCTTGAAAAGCATGATGGAAAAATCAGTCTGCAAACTTCTAAAAACAGCACTTCATTTATCACAGCTTGGCCATGAACGAGAAAACAACTGTCTTACTTGCCGAAGATGAAATCGCCTTAGGAACGATCATTCAAGAAAGTTTAGAAAGCCGAGACTTTAAGGTTATCCTTTGTTCCAATGGAGAAATTGCCTGGGAAAAGTATAAAAGTGAGCAGCCAGAAGTTTTGGTGCTTGATGTGATGATGCCCAAAAAAGATGGGTTTACTTTAGCTGAGCAAATCAGAAAAATTGACCCCTTTACTCCTATCATTTTCCTTACCTCTAAAGGACAAACCGAAGATGTAGTAAAAGGATTTGGGCACGGAGGAAATGATTACGTCAGGAAACCATTTAGCATGGAAGAACTCATAGTAAGAATCCATGCACAACTGGATAGAAGACAGCTGAAAAACCAACAAAGTGACTGGCTTCCTATTGGGAAATTTGAGTTTCACCCTACTCGCCAATTATTAAAATTTGAAGAGAATGAGACTCCCTTAACTGCTCGAGAGACTCAACTACTCCAAATATTACTCGAGAACCAAAATGACATTTCAGACCGAAGTTTAATCCTTACCAAAATTTGGGGAAATGACGACTTTTTCAATGCTCGAAGCATGGACGTTTTTATCACCAAATTACGTAAGAAGCTACAGAAGGACCCGGAAATCCAAATCCTGAATATCCGTGGCTATGGTTATAAGCTGGTTTGCTAATTATTTCTCGATGGGAAGTCTCGCATTAGAATATACCAACCACTGATCAATTTTTTGCTGTAATTGCTCTGCGATGGCTCCTCTTGTCGAAATCACGTTTACTTTTTCCTCCATATCATAATCCAGGTTATAGAGCTCATCCTGGGTATCATCAAAGTAATGGATCAATTTATACCCACCAGATCTAACAATCACATAAGGACTGATATCGGAAAGCCTGTAATGAGGAAAATACCAAAATAAATCTCTTTCAGCTAAGTCCTTTCTTTCTGTCAAAAGCGGCTTAAGGCTTACCCCTTCCAGTTCAGGTAAAGTTGGGTCTTCTCCCATAAAATCCAAAATAGTAGGAATCCAATCCATAGTAATAATGGGAGTTTCATCAACAAAACCTTGTGGGATTTTTCCTGGCCAGCTAACAATAGTAGGAATTCTGATCCCTCCTTCGTAAGGATATCCCTTTTGAGATTTTAGGGGGTAATTATTGGTGATTGGATTATCATAATTCCCGATCAATCCTCCATTATCGGAAGTAAAAATCACCAAAGTATTTTCTCTCAAACCCATCCTTTCCAACTCAGAAAGCACTTTCCCTACATTCTGATCCACACTTTCTACTAGAGCCGCATAAACCGGATTACGTTGATTTCCGGGTTCTTTTTGCTCGTATTTTTCTACCAAATCAGGCTTCCCCATGATAGGGGTATGGACCGCATAAGGGGCCCAATGGACAAAGAATTTCTTTCCTTTTTGATTTTGGATATAATTAACAACCTCATCTCCCTCTCTGTCGGTAAGGAACTCACCTTCCTTGCGTGGCTTCAAAGTAGTGATCTCATAAAACTCCCGCGGTTTTGCTGGTAGATATGGGTCAAAATAGCTTGGGGGTTGACCTAAGTCATTTCCTCCGATATTAACGTCAAAACCCTGATCTTCTGGATAAAACCCCTCTTCTCCCAAATGCCATTTTCCTACATGTAAAGTTCCATATCCATGGGCTTTCATCCGCTCAGCAATTGTAATTTCCTCCAAGGGCAAAAAGCCTTGAATCTTTGGCGTTTTTAGTGGCTTATTTTCGAAAACCTCATATTCTCCAGGTAATCCTGAAGTTGAATTTTGGTTGAATTTCGCCCGAATCCAATCCGTAATGCCTAACCTAGCTGGATATTTCCCGGTTAATAAAGCGGCTCTTGTTGGAGAACAAATTGCAGCAGCGGCATAGGAGTTAGTAAAAAGTATCCCCTCTTTTGCTAGTTTGGTAATATTGGGAGTTTCATAAAAATCACTGCCCAAAGGCTCAATATCTGCCCAGCCCAAATCATCAACATGGATAATCAACACATTAAAGTCATCGTTATGCTGAGCTTGGGAATTAAATGCAAGTGAAAACAGCAACCAGCTTGCTAAGAATCTGTACATAGAAATAGGGTTTATCAAAAGTAAAAACTCCGGGCATAAACCCAGAGTTTCCATGATTCTATTTTAATAAATTGAATTACTTTTTCCCTACGAGCAGGTTTTTACTTTTTTCTAAGTTCTTTTTAAACAACCCTAAATCCCTATGCGGACCATGAGAACCCAATTTTATAGCTTTTTCAAACATTGGGATCGCCTCCTCTACTTTCCCAACAGCAACCAAGCCCTCTCCATAGGAATCATAAACATTGGCAGATTCAGGATGCTTCTCTAGATTTTTTTTAAGTAAAACTAAAGCGTTTTCGTATTGATCACGTCGCATCAGACTATAGCCAAGCATATTATAAGTTCTTTCATCTAAAAGCGAAGGCATAACATAAGTTTCCAAGCCATTGATAAATTCATCAAACTCCTTCACGTTCAAATTCATACTAGCTGACACTATGGATAGATTGACATCCGTATTAATTAATTGCTGGATCGCCATTGTGATTTCCAAAGATCTTTGCAAAGGCAGAAAGTTCATGCCGGCTGAAGTTAGAACCAAAGAAGATTTATTGTTTTCAAGAGTATACTTTTCAAAAAAATCAACTTTCCCGTCGATCATAAGTTGATAAAATTTTCTTGAGTTCATGGAAAGTTTGTCCATCATAGGGTACATATCATTTCCTCTTCCCAGCAGAATAATAGAGTTTTTAAAAGGAATTTCTTTAGCTTCCCAATTCAGCTTATTTTTTTCCAAAAGTCCCAAAAAAGCAGCTACTTCCTGTTTATTTGCTTCGGAATAGCGACTTTTTATAGATTTCTGGAACTCAAGATACTCTTGCGTAAGTAACTCCCCATCCAATCCCTGCTCTTCTAGATATGCGGTCAAATCTTCAACATTATCCAAATCCATGATTGGATCGAGGTAAACCATTCCCTTGATCTGATTGGGGTATTTAGCTGCAAACTCTCTTATCACTTCATTTCCCCAATTATTCCCCACAAAAATATAGGGAGGCTCAATATCAAGCTCTTGAAGTAATAAATGAAGCTGTTTTGCCCTACTTTCTAAGCTTACCTCTTCTGCTATTGGTTCGGACCATCCAATGCCAGATCGACTATAAGAAAGGACTGGCGAAAATTCAGATACCTGATCGAATACCTTATCCCAAACATTTAATTCCTCAGCCAAGCCAGCCTCAAAAATGACTACTGGCTGCAGAAACTTCCTCTCCTCTAAACCATCCACTCTTACTTGAATTTGGCTTCCATTTACTTCAACATTTTGGTATTTCACTTGGGCTTCAAGTGAATAACTTATACTCAATACCAAAATCAGTCCCGCAAAAAGTATCTTCTTCATATGACAAGAGATTTAAATGAACTAAAAATTTATATTTAAAAATCAGCTTATCAAAGTGTTTTGTAATGATTTACAAAATTTTAACTATGATTTAAAGAATCAATTCCCAGTGTCTATTGAAAATCTGTCAAAGAAGAGAACAATTAAATACCAGTAATTAATATTTCAGGCTTTTCAAGTAAGAAATACTTTTAGGTAGGTTCACCAATTCCTCATCGCTCTCATCCTCTAAAAACATGTGTTTGATTCCGATCTTATTTGACTCTCTCAATATCCCAGGGATATCCAACTCACCTGTTCCTAAGACCACATCATTTTCTGGCCCTGTCAATCCCGTCATATCTTTTGGTGCACCTTTTCTAAGATCTTTTAAATGAAGTGAAACCCAACGGTCTCCATATTTCTTTAACAAAGCCACCGGATCACCTCCACCAAAATGAGTCCACATTATGTCCATTTGAAATGAGACATATTTAGGGTCGGTATGTTTGACTATGTAGTCAAATAAGGTTCCGTTTTCGTAAGGCTGGAATTCATATCCATGCACATGGTACATAAAGGTGATCCCATTCTCTGCCAGTACTTTCCCACCTTCATTAAACGCTTTGATTGCCCTATCAGCATTCGCCTTGGTAAAATCTCCATTATGGGGCAACCACGCGACCATCACATATTTTGCTCCCAAAGCCTTCACTCTATCTGCTACAGCCTCAGGGTTTTCTTCCAATTGCTCGAATCCGGTGCCAGTAGAAGGAATACTGATCCCTCTAGCAGCGCAAAGTTTTACAAATTCTTCTGCAGACATACCTCCTGGCGCTCCGCCTTCCAGCTCCTTAAATCCCATCTTCTCAATCATATCCAAAGTAGACTCCACCCCATTTTCCCAATGGTTCCTAAAGGAATAAGATTGAACACCGAGTGGAACCTGTAGAAGTGGATCACCTTTTTGTTGCGAAAAAGTTAAAGTGGGAATTAAGCCAGATAGCAACACGGCAAGTATAATTATGCTTAGTTTTTTCATGTTATTCTGATTGGAAAATCACTTACAGATTCTGTTTATTTAGCTCTTCTACTGCATGGTTTGCCGCACGAGCCGTCAAAGCCATAAAAGTCAAAGTTGGGTTTTGAGTACTGGTACTGGTCATGCAGGCACCATCGGTCACAAAAACGTTCTTACAATGATGTAATTGATTCCATTCATTGAGCAAGGAATCTTTTGGGTCTTTCCCCATTCTTACACCACCCATTTCGTGAATATCAGAGCCAGGAGCAGAATGTGAATCTTCCACTTTAATATTTTTAAAACCTGCCCGCTCATACATTTCTGATTGCTGAGCCACGAAATCTGCAGCCATTTTATCGTCGTTTTCCTTCCATTCTACCGAAAGGATAATTTGAGGAATTCCATATTTATCGACTTTATCAGTACTTAAACGCATATGATTGTCCTCAACAGGAACAGTTTCTCCTTGCATCCAGGAGGCCAAGCCCCAGACATCATTGTATTTTTGGTTAAGCAAATTATCGCGCAAATCGTCTCCGATCATACTCGTATCAGAACTCATCCCTCTTCCACCTGACATACCAATGGAATATCCCCTAAGGAAATCGGTATCCTGCTTAAACACATTTCTGAACCTTGGAACGTAAGCGTGCCCAGGGTTTCTTCCCAGATTAGCCTTGTCCAAAAAGCCTTCGAAGGTCGCATAACCTTTCCCCCTATAATTATGGCAAGCCAAATACTTCCCTAAAAGACCATTTTCATTGCCTATTCCAGCAGAAAATGTAGAAGATTTTGAATTCAATAAGATCGCATTGGACGCAATGGTAGAGGCATTGACAAAGATGATTTTCGCATAAAACTCGATTGCCTCATTGCTATGCCGGTCGATGATTCTTACTCCAGTTGCTTTCCCTTTGGCATCGTCATAAATAATGGATTCGACAACAGAATCAGGTCTGACGGTTAAATTACCTGTTTTCTCTGCCCATGGAAGTGTCGAAGCATTGGCGGAGAAATATCCTCCATACACACAACCCCGATTACACATGGCCTGATGTTGGCATTTATTTCTGCCTTGCTGTTTATGGATTTCCTGAGGATCAGTCAAATGCGCACATCTGCCTTGAATCAAATGTCTATCTCCATAATTTGCCTTCAATTGCTCTTTATAATAGTTCTCTATACAACTCAATTCAAAACCTGGCATCACCTCAGAATCTGGAAGCTCAGGTAATCCATCTTTACTCCCAGCAATTCCTGCAAAGCGTTCCACATATTCATACCAGGGGTTCAGATCTTTGGTACGAATCGGCCAATCAACAGCAAATCCATCTCTGGCAGGTCCTTCAAAATCATAATCTGACCAGCGTTGCGTAGCTCTAGCCCAAAGGAGAGATTTCCCTCCTACATGATAGCCTCTAAACCATCGAAAAGGCTTTTCTTGAATAATTGGCTGTTCGTCATCTGCCAATGCCCAATGGGCAGTTTCTTCTCTCAACCATCTACCTCCACCGACTCCTGACCTTTTTTCTAAAGGCACCGCACCTCGGAATTCAAATTCCCAAGGAGCTTTAGAAGCAGTTGGATAATCTTCAATATGTTTGACCATTCGACCTCTTTCGAGAACGAGCGTTTTCAATCCTTTCTCTGTCAATTCTTTTGCTGCCCATCCACCACTGGCTCCAGAACCAATAACAATGGCATCGTATGTTCTTTTTTCTTTTGAATCTTGTAGCATCATTGGGGACTTAAGCTTGGGTTGGAACATCTGCACATCCGGTATAAAAACCAGGAGCAACTTTATAATCTCTATAATTCACCATTACTTCTTTCACAGTGGTAAATCCTGTAATCGTTTCTGATTTCATCAGGTCAAAAAACTCCCGATCAGCTTCGATTTCAGAATCTTTCAAGCTTAACAGCATCGCTTCCCTCTCTTCTTTAGAAGCTTTCAGGAAGCCTTTTTTATCCAAATTGGCCAGTTGTAATTTGATTTGATCCTGATCCTCCTTTTCGAAGCAATGTTCAAAAAGTTTCATCATGTAGACATCTGTCCCGGTGCTTAACGCCCCAATTGGTTTTGCATCTGGCGATGAAGTTTTGGGAGGTAGCCCTTCCGGAATAATAGTATCTGAAATGGCGGAAATGAGTTTTTCCTCCTTCAAAGTAAAAAATCCTTGGTGATTGATTCCGTCTAGGAGCTGCCATTTCCAGTCCGCCAAGACAAGCCCGGCAATACCAACTGCAGTTCCTCCCAGAATCTTGAGAGACTTTCTTCGGTTCATTATAGGTTAGATTGGGTTATAATTTTACCAATATACTTAAACTAGCTAAATCCAAAACCGCAAATCCTCTAAAGGTGAGACTATTGGATCAGTGGCAAAAAAGAAACATCTCCGAGAAAATCTTATTTATTCCAATAATCATAACTGAAAAATCCAATTTTAATTTAACTTCAGCATTGAAAAACAATCAAACCTATCTATGAAAAACCTATTTAAATCATTGCCAGCGATAACTCTTTCAGTTTTATTATTATCCTGCAATAAGCCCTCAGAAACTACTGAATCTATCGAACTAGATGAAGTTCAGGAAAGCACTTCCAAATACCTTTCCCAACCCCTAGTTTCAGATCATTATACAGCTGACCCATCTGCACACTATTTTGATGGAAAAATTTACATCTACCCTTCTCACGATGTAGAGTCTGATGTTCCTCAGGATGATTTGGGTTCACATTTTAATATGATGGATTACCATGTATACTCCATGGAATCACCCACATCTCCTATTGTTGATGCTGGAAAAGTTCTGGGAGTAGATGACATACCTTGGGCAAAAAGGCAGCTATGGGCACCTGATGCAGCAGAGAAAGATGGAACATACTACCTCTATTTCCCTGCAAAAGATGAAAATGACATTTTCAAAATTGGAGTTGCAAGTGGAAGCTCACCCACGGGTCCATTTACAGCGCAGCCTGAACCTATTCAAGGAAGCTATAGCATTGACCCATCAGTTTATGAAGACACCGACGGATCATATTACATGTATTTTGGAGGGATCTGGGGCGGACAATTACAAAAGTACAGAGACAATAAATTCGAGGATAAAGGTCCTGCTCCAACAGATGGTTTACCAGCAGATGATGAACCAGCTCTCGGGCCTATCATTGCCAAGATGAGTGACAACATGCTAGAATTTGCAGAGACTCCTAAAGAAATTAAGATTTTAGATCAAAACGGCTCTCCTATTTTGAATGGCGATAATGAAAGAAGGTTTTTTGAAGCAGCTTGGGTGCACAAGTATGAAGGCAAGTATTATTTATCTTATTCAACAGGTGATACTCATTTCATCGCATATGCCACTGCTGATAATCCTTACGGACCATTTACCTACCAAGGAGTTGTATTAAATCCTGTAGAAGGTTGGACCAATCACCATTCTATCGTAGAAGTAGACGGAGATTGGTATTTATATTATCATGACACCCAGCTTTCCGGAGAAACGCATTTGAGAAACATCAAAATGACAAAATTAACCCATCTGCCTGATGGGTCTATCCAAACTATCGATCCGAATAATTAAAGGAATATCCTAAGGAAAAGTAAGATCGTAATTTATTGTCTTTGTTATTGCTACTGATGCCAATTGTTATTGGTCCAAGAATGGATTGGTAGGTCATATCCAAACCATATCCAGCATAGGTTTCATCTTTAAAAATACTATTGATGAAACCTTCTTCTTGGAACCTATACGCTTGACTAAATCCCAAATAATTGATTCCTGCTCTCAAATAGACTTTTTTGATTGGGATAAATTGAGTCGTTAGACCTGCTTTCACAAAATTGGATGTTTGGACCTCTCCATAATTGAGTCCCCAGAAATTGGTATCATTAAACCGAATATTTTGATATCCCCCCACAAAAAATTCCTGAAAACTTTTTTCTGCGGAGTTATTTGTGACGATTAATGCACCTGCAAACTCAGGTTTTAATTGAAATCCAGGTGTGATTCTCAAAAATTTTGAATACCTCCCCAACAAAGTAATATAGGGATCTGGTGTCAAATCCTCCGCCAAACCATCCAGAACATCTTTAGGTAAAGAAACGATTACTCCATCCAAATTGACATCTACCGTATCAAATCCTGCCCTCAAATTTATTTTGAGTTTATTATCAAAATGAAAAACTGATTCCAATAATCCCTCTGCTCCTCGAGTAGGATAATTTCTATTGTCCTGAGAATTTCTATAATATCTAAACCGTAATCCTAAGGTCCTTTCCGTACCATTTTTAAGTGCATCGGAAAATATTCTATTAAAGCGATATCGTGTTTTACTGAGTTCGTAAACAGCTCCAAATGCAAAAGACTGCTTCAAGGAGCCAGTAGTCATGATCTGAGCAGCAAAATTCGTATTTCTATCTATTGCAACTTCTGTTTCTTTCCCTTCTGAATATTCTGGAAGTTGCTGTCGCAACAGGTTTAACCTAGCATTGAATGCTAGATTTTTATTCTTTGCGAAGTAGTTATAATAATCAATTCGAGCTTTAGGATTTTCTGACACATCTAAGAGGAACACAGTTCTACTGGATTTGCTTAATAAATCCCTTACTGTATAGTTCAGTAAAATCCCTGCCGAAAACTGGTTATCATAGTGTACTGCTAGGTTTAAAAGTGAAGCTGGTTTTTCTTTCAACCTTACTTTGATATTAAACCTGTCTTCACCGAATGGAATTAAAGAGAAATCCACTTTATAAAATCCATTGATGCCATAAATTCGATCGATCCCTTTCTGAATTTCATCTCTGGTGATCATAGAGCCTACCGAAATATTAAATTTCGATTGTAACAGGCTATTAGTAAAAAGCTTATTCCCTACAAACTCAACTCCACTCACTTGTATTGGTGACTCATCAAAACCCAACCCCGAAATCACATCTTTTCTTCCCAAGCTATCGGCTAACCGCTTGAAATCATCAAAATATTTTTTACCTGTGGAATCACCTAGGGCTAATATTTCACGATAGTTCCCAAAACTTCCTGTGGAATAAACCCCTAAGTCTGGTTTGATGTAGATGTCACAATCTTCGATATTATCCTTGGTCTTTTTAAGGGATCTAGCCATGGCTACTTGCATCAAAATTCCCCCAAAGCCTCCTAATTCATCTACTTCCAAAAAATCCTCATCCGAAACATTGACACCTATGACAATATCCGCCCCCATTTGTTTGACCACATCAACAGGAAAATTATTCACAACACCTCCATCTACCACAGAAGTAGAATCCAAATCAAAGGCAGTAAAAGCAGTTGGAATGGCTATACTAGACCGCAATGCATCATGGAGATAGCCTTTGTCAAAAATTATTTCCTCTCCAGTAGAAATGTCTGTCGCAATACATCTAAATGGAATAGGAAATTCATCAAAATTCTTATACTGTTTAGCTGGCCAAGTATAATATTGTAACACCTCGGAAAGCTTTTGTCCTTCTATAAGACCTGAGGGAAGCGCTATCTTACCGTTTTTGACAGGCAACTCCACAAGGTACCTGTTATAGTATTCCTTTTCTTCAAAAGCGATGGAGTTGAACTCTACACGATTGGAGATTAATAAATCCCAATCGATACTTAGAATAATTTCCTCTAGCTCATCGGAATTATAACCTAAAGCATATAAGCCTCCGATGACAGACCCCATGCTTGTACCAACCACATAATCAGGCTTGATTCCAGCTTCTTCCAAATAACGAATAACCCCAACATGAGCCATCCCTTTCGCACCTCCACCACTCAAAACCAAGCCAATTTTTGGCTTGGTTTCGGAGTTTTGTGATTGTTCTTGTCCTAAAGCTTTTCCATCAAAAAGCAGAAAAGAAACAAGGAAGACTAAAAGAAACTTTACGGTAAGTTTTGAGGCCATGCGAATTGGGTAATCATTTTAGAACTTTTTATTTTCTATAATCAAGAGGAGGTTTTCTATCTCCTGTTAAAGCTTCATATTTAAAATCAGCTCCTCGTCTTTCATTTAGTTCAGCTTTTGCTTTTTCAGCTATACTTGGATCCTTAAAAACATCAATAGCCGTCAAAGCAAGGGTCTTGGCTGCCACCATCATTCCTTTTCTACCAATGCTTGTTCCACCGGCAGCAACTGCCTGCCAAGTATGGGCCGAAGTACCAGGTACCCAGGTGGCCGTTCCCAATCCTGCAGTCGGTACCAACCAGCTCACATCGCCAACATCCGTAGAACCACCAGCTCCTTTTTCATTCACTTCAAAAGGGGCGATTTTCTCAGCATCTTCTGGAGAAACCATGACGCCTTGGGGATAGGTTTCGATAATATCCTCAGCAAACTTCAGCTCCTCTGCAGAATAAGAAACACCACCTATTCTTTCCAGATTTTTATGCATGATGCTAGCTAAGGTCTCATTTGGCATGAGGTTGTATACACCGTTAATTATTTCATACTCCATCGTGGTTTGTGTTCCCTGTGCAGCACCTTCTGCTGCATCCACCAACTTCTCAAACAATTCCTTCACTTTCAATGCATTTGGATGCCTTACATAGTGATAAGACTCAGCAAAAGCAGGTACTACATTCGGTGCTTCCCCGCCTCTGGTAATCACATAATGCATCCTAGTTTCTTGAGGCACATGTTCTCTCATTAAGTTAACCATATAATTCATCGCCTCAACGCCGTCTAAAGCAGACCTTCCTCTATCTGGGGCTGCAGCAGCATGAGATGCTTCTCCATAAAACCTGAATTTGGTTGAAATGTTGGCTAAGGAAGAATTTGCTCCAGCATTGTTTGCAGAAGATGGGTGCCAGTGTAACATTGCATCTACATCATCCATGATACCAGACTTTGCCATATAAACTTTACCGCCACCCCCTTCTTCCGCAGGTGTGCCATAAACTCTTATCGTTCCCTTAATATTATTTTCTTCCATCCACTCTTTAGCAGCAATACCTGCCGCTACCGAAGCTGTACCAAACAAATGGTGTCCACAAGCATGTCCAGCTCCTCCTTCCACAACTGGTTCTCTAAAAGGAACAGCCTTTTGGGAAACTCCCGGTAAGGCATCAAACTCAGCCATGATTCCTACGATAGGCTGGCCTGACCCAAATTCTGCTACAAAGGCAGTTGGGATATCTGCAACTCCTGCTTTGATTGTAAACCCTGCATCCGCTAGAGTTTTTTGCAGCAATCCTGAGCTTTCTTTTTCCAAGTAACCCAATTCTGCCAAATCCCATATCTCTTTCGAAATATCACCATAATAGGCGGCCTTTTCATCTAGTTTTTGAAGGACTTCTGTCTCTTGGGCATATCCAAAGCCGATTAGCATGGATAAGCAAACAGTAAATAACTTTCTCATTTTTAAGGTAGTGGTTGATTTTGCTCTGAAATTAAGCATTGAAGAACAGATTAATAATTGAATTCAATAAAAATTAAAATATTCCAATTCATAAACACACAAACTACAAATTAGTATATATCAAAGATTTTTTTTGATGTTTCTCATAAGTTTTAAAATTTCTTCAAAAGAGGTCTTTTTCTACTTTTAATTTTCTCTAAATTATCCCAAACCAAACAATTACTTTTTATGAAAAGATTTTTAAAAATCGTAGGCTACCTTCTAGGTCTTGTTTTAATTCTTGTAATCGGAAGCGTTGCTTATTTACAGCTTGCATTCCCTCAAGTCCCAGAAGCAAGCGAACTTACATTGGATTATAGTCAGGAAAGAATAGAAAGAGGAGAGTATCTGGCAAATCATGTGACCGTGTGTATGGACTGTCACTCAACAAGAGATTTCTCGCTTTTCTCTGGCCCTCCAGTTCCTGGGACATTAGGCAAGGGAGGAGATAAATTTGATCATGGAATGGGATTCCCTGGCGTCTTTTACTCTAAAAACATTACACCAGCAGGTATTTCTGATTACACAGATGGAGAGCTTTATCGAGTAATCACTACCGGGGTTACTAAGGATAATCGTCCCATGTTTCCTGTCATGCCCTATTTGTATTATGGTAAAATGGATCCAGAAGACATTTACTCCATTATTGCCTACATACGATCTTTAGATCCTATCGATTATGAGGTCCCTGAATCATCACCTGATTTTCCTGTGAATTTAATTTTAAGAACGATTCCCACTCCTGGTGAACCAACAACGATTCCCTCCACTTCAGATCAAGTGGCCTATGGTAAGTATCTTGTTAATGCTTCGGGTTGCGCAGAATGTCATACTCCAGTTACTGAGCAAGGACAAATTATTCCTGAATTAATGTTTTCTGGAGGCAGAGTATTCGGAAACCCAGATGGATCTATTTTGCGTTCTTCAAACATTACACAAGATGCAACAGGGATTAAGGATTGGACTGAAGAGAGATTTGTTAATCAATTCAAGCAATATGTAGATTCAGGCTATGTAGCTCCAAAAATTCCAGCTGGTGAGTTTAACTCCATCATGCCTTGGATTATGTATGGAGGAATGAAAGAAGATGATCTGAAAGCAATTTATGCCTACCTAAAAACCATCGAACCGATATCCAATTCAGTGGTGAAATTCACACCGGCTGAAAGCGCGGAATAAAAAATATTTCCTGTTAGACCTATTAAAACTCATCTCCGCTTCTACTTAAGGAGGTGAGTTTTTTTTAAATCAATTGAAGGTTAAAAGGGCGGAAGGAATCTAGCAGCTCATCCTGCGGATTCAGTTCTGTAACCAAAACATCCACGGCTGAAAGGTCACAGGTTTTGTATTTTTGAACCGAATGTAATTTGTCAGAAACAGTTAAAATGGCAACTTTTTTAGCAGCTCTAATCATAGCTTGTTTGACCTGGATCACTTCCCAATCAAATTCTGTCAACCCAAACTCCGCATCCAAGTAGCCTGTTCCAAGGATACATAAATCTACTCTCAGGTGTGAAAGCGAATTTACTACGGTTCCACCTACAGCGAATTTTGCGTCATGTAACAATTTTCCTCCCAAAAAAATCACTTCCACTTCGGGAAGCTCCAAAAGCTCCATCGCTACGTGCAAACTTGGGGTGAATACAGTCAAGGCCAACTTTTTTGGAATCATCTTAGCAACTTCCATATTGGTGGTCCCTCCACTCATTAAAATCACTTGCCCTTCTGAAAGCAATGAAACAGTTTTTTCTGCAATCGCTATTTTCTTTGATTGTAAGTAGACATTTCCTTCCTCCTTCCTAAAATTCATAAAACCAAAGGAAGTGGCTCCACCATGAACCTTCTTCAGTTTCTTCTGCTTTGCCAGTTCCTTTACATCTCGCCTTACTGTATCTATCGATACATTTAGACTATCCGAAAGATCATTTAGCAATACACGATGATGCAAATGCACCTGATCCAAAATAAATTTTTGCCTTTCTTCTTTTAGCATATCTAGTTAATTCGAATCTAATCTATCAAAAACCGCAAAACCATGCAAAAAAATAAAGGGATTTGAAAATTACAGCAAAAAATCGCTAAGCTTATTCCTAAATACTCCCAATTATCTGCTAGTTTAGCTGTGATTTACTCCAATTTGGATTGAATACTTGATTTGACTCACTAAAAATAAAATAGCCGGTACCAATTCTCTAGCAATCATATGAGACGTAACCAGATTTTCATTCACAGTATCCTGATTTTCTCCTTTTTAGCATTTTCCTGTAGTTCTAAATCCACATTTAGAATAATCGAAAAACCGATTACCTGGAACGAAGAAAGAAAGGAGCTTTCATTAGAATATTTGAAGGAAAGACATGGGTTGGATCAAACTGAAGCTACCATAGATCCTAAAATAGTGGTGGTGCACTGGACTGCGATCAATTCAGTCGAAGCAACATTTGATGTCTTCGATTCGCCGACATTAGGAGGAAGGGAAGACCTGAGGAATGCGAGTGGTTTAAATGTTTCGAGTCAGTTTTTAATAGATCGAGATGGTACTATTTTTAGACTTTTACCTGAAACCACATTTGCCAGGCATACAATAGGTTTAAATTATACAGCAATTGGAATAGAAAATGTAGGAAGTCCTGATGATCCTTTGACCAAAGAACAATTGAAAGCAAACGAAATGCTTATACGTCATCTTAGAAAAAAGTACCCTATTGACTATGTGATTGGTCATCATGAATATCAGAATTTTCAAGAAACTGACTTTTGGAAAGAAGCCGACCCAAACTATCGAACAGTGAAAACTGATCCGGGCGATGCATTTATGGAAAAGCTCAGAAAAAATCTTGCTGATTTGAATTTGAAACCTATACCAACGCTCTGATTACCCTCTTTTATGAAGTTCCTATCCAGGCATTTATTTATCATTCTTGCATTTGGCCTGCTATTATCAGCATGTAAATCCTCCAAAAATGTAACCCCGGGCCAACAACCAACGGCTCCTATACAAACGAGTCCCAATACTGATTCCGGAACGAACTTACCGGTAAAAACGCTTCCAAAAACACCTATTGCTCTAGCACCTTTGTCTTATCAAATGCCGGAAATGCCAAGGGAATTTCGGGGTGTATGGATAGCGACTGTAGCAAATATTGATTGGCCTATCTCCCCAGATGATCCCTATGAGAAACAAAAAAGGGACTTCCTCGAAATCTTGGACTATTATAAAAGCCTAAATTTCAACGCGGTCATTGTGCAGGTTCGAACTGCCGGAGATGCCTTCTTTCCAAGTAATTTGGCTCCCTGGTCAAAATACTTGACAGGAAAGCAGGGTAAAGCACCCAACACCAATGAAAATCCCTTGACTTGGATGATCCATGAATCTCATGCCCGAGGCATGGAATTCCATGCCTGGCTAAACCCTTACAGGGCTACAATGGACCTTAAAACCGATGAGCTTAGCCCAGACCATGACTATAATGCACATCGGAATTGGATGGTTAAATACGGAACAAAATATTATTACAACCCAGGCTTGCCAGAAGTTCAGACTCACCTACTTAAGGTCATTAAAGAAATTGTGGACAATTATGATGTCGATGCCATACATTTTGATGACTATTTCTACCCTTATAAAATTGCAAGAGAGGAATTTCCTGACAGAAATACCTACAACAAGTATAAAAAGAGCGGACAAACTCAAGATGACTGGAGAAGAGACAATGTCAATCAATTGATCTTTGCTTTAAACAATACCATCAAACAAAGTAAACCTTGGGTACAGTTTGGAATATCTCCTTTTGGTGTTTGGAGAAATCAGGACAAAGACCCAAAGGGCTCCCCTACTCAAGCGGGTCAAACCAATTATGATGACCTCTATGCAGATGTGCTTCTATGGATGAAAAATGGCTGGGTAGATTATATGATCCCTCAACTATATTGGAGCATGGAACATCCTTTGGCCTCTCATAGAATTTTAAATGATTGGTGGGCTACGAATCATAACTACACCAATATTTACATTGGAAATGGTCCCTATAAAATCAGGGAGGACTCGGATAAGGCTTGGGAAAACCCAAAAGAGATTAATAACCAAATATCCTATACCCGAACACTACCCACTATTCAAGGAAATGCTTTTTTCTCGGCTAAATCCATGAAAATCAAAAATCGGGATGTGGCACAATTACTAAAAGGTGAGCTTTATAATGAGCCTACTCTCCCACCTTCCTTCCAGCCTAAAACTCCTGCAATTATTGATATCCCCAAAGTATTTAGCGTAGAAGCTAATTCCGAGGTTACCTCGATCCGAATGGCAAATCCTTTGGACCCAGCGATAAGATATGCCTTGATTCAAGGAGCAAATGAGTTAAATTCACTCGCAGATGCTGAAATCCATCCTGTTTGGGTGGGTGGAATGAGAGCAAGAACCTTGGAAACTACCAGTTTAAACACCAAGTATCTTGCGATAAGATGGATTGATCATTACGGTAGGATCGTCCAAACTCAAGTCTATCAAATCCCATAAAATCAATACTATGAAAGACATGCTTGTAAGATTGATTGGACTTCCCGACACTTCTGTAGTGGAAAGGAATTTATCCAAAAAAGAAAACATCGTCTTTCGTAGAGCAATTGCACCTGAAAAACATTTGGTAAGTGAATGGGTAAAAGCCCATTTTGGAGATTATTGGCAATCTGAAGTGGAGGTAGCCTTTGCCAGGCAGCCGGTGGCATGCTGGATTGCTCAAAGAGGAAATGACATTTTAGGTTTCGCCTGCTATGAAAGCACTGCAAAGAATTTTTTTGGTCCTACAGGAACCCAGGAAAACGAAAGAGGTAAAGGAATTGGCAAAATCCTTTTAATCAAAGCGCTTCAATCCATGAAAGAAATGGGTTATGTCTATGCCATTATAGGTGGTGTAGGACCCTCAGAATTTTATCAAAAAGCAGTGGACGCAAAAATTATTGAAGGATCTGAAGTCAGCATCTATCAAAACTTGATTAGAAAAAAATGACCCAAAAAACGACGAAAAGCCCTTGGCTTTGGGTTCCATCTCTATACATGACAGAGGGGATTCCTTATATCATCATCATCACTGTCTCGGTGATTATGTACAAGCAGTTGGGAATCGCCAATAGCGACATAGGCCTTTACACCAGTTTACTTTATCTCCCATGGGTAGTCAAGCCGATATGGAGCCCGATTGTAGACCTCTTTGGAACCAAAAGAAAATGGTTTTTAAGCATGCAACTGGTACTAGCCATTGTTTTTATCTGTGTTGGGTTTAGCACTTCAGGCAATAGCTTTTTCTTTATGACCTTGGCATTTTTCTGGATGGGGGCTTTTGCCTCTGCGACTAATGATATTGCCTCTGACGGGATGTATTTAATCGCTTTAAAACCTGCACAGCAATCCTTTTTCGTTGGATTGAGAGGGACATTTTACCGAATTGGAATGATTACTGGGCAAGGGCTGATTGTCATGCTTGCCGGCTATTTTGAAACAAGTTTGGGAGATAACACCAAAGCTTGGTCCTACACCATGATTTTAGTCGGTGGATTAATGTTCTTGCTTACGGCCATAAACTTTTTCACCACTCCAAAGGTGGAAGAAAACTCATCTGAAACTCGCAAAAGAGAAGCAAGCTTTGGGAAAGTTTTTTACACTTTCTTCACCAAAAAGAACATTGGAATTTCACTTGCCTTTGTATTACTGTATCGACTCGGTGAATCTCAATTGGTAAAAATGGCATCTCCATTTTTATTGGACGACAAGCAAACTGGAGGTTTAGGACTTAGCACCTCAGAAGTGGGATTCCTTTATGGAACGATCGGAGTAATTGCTCTTTTGCTGGGCGGTATATTAGGTGGTATTGCCATCTCAAGACATGGATTGGGGAAATGGATGATTCCTATGGCATTATCCCTAAACCTCCCCAATTTATTGTACATAGCTTTGGCACATTTTCAACCCGAAAATATTCTATTTGCAGGAACTGTGGTAATCATCGAACAGTTCGGCTATGGTTTTGGTTTTGCAGCTTATATGATCTTTTTGATCTATCTGGCCGAAGGATTATTTAAAACTTCTCACTATGCCTTAGCGACTGGTTTTATGGCCATGGGCATGATGTTTCCGGGGATGATTTCTGGATATGCTCAGGAATGGCTAGGCTATACTGGATTTTTTATTTGGGTAGGACTTGCCATGATTCCAGCCTTAATCATCGCAAAAACCGTAAAATATCCTAGGGAGTTTGGCAAGAAGTCAGATTAAATCCCAAACTTTAATAATTATTTTAAGAACCCATCTTCAAAAAACTAGGGGAGTAGACTCTAGTACAAGCTTAATAACCTGAAATTAACAGATGAAACCCATCCTTAGCAAGCGGCAAAAAGTCGCTCAAATATTCTTCCCTGCAGCATTTGTACATGATTCAGAAGAAAATCATCAAAGCCTGGAAGAATTAATTCGCCTTGAAGAAGTAGGTGGCCTCACTTTTTTCCACAGTAGAATTTCCGCTGCAGCAAATTTCGAAAAGCGCCAGGAAGTTTTGGACGTGGAAGGGACTTTGGAAAAATTAGTAGAGCTAATCAATCGATTTCAACAAGCTTCCAAAACTCCGTTAATTATCTCTATTGACGGGGAGTTTGGCCTTGCCATGAGAATTGAAAACACGCCTATCTACCCCTATGCCATTTCCCTTGGCGGCATCAGTCTGGAAGGTGAAAAACAAGTTGAAGAAGTAGCTTATAAGATGGGATTGGAAATGAAAACCGTGGGAATACATCTGAATCTTGCTCCTTGCGCAGATGTGAACACGAATCCTTTAAACCCTGTCATTGGATATAGGTCTTATGGGTCTGACACTAATCATGTAGCAAGATTAGCCCTAGCTGCCTATAAAGGACTAAATAGAGCCGGAATAGGAGCATGCCTCAAACATTTTCCTGGCCATGGCGACACACAAGTTGACTCACATCTAAATCTACCTGTTGTCAATAAATCAAAAAAGGAGTTAGTAGAAGAAGAACTATACCCTTTTCAATATGGGATTGACCATGATGTAGAAATGATTATGGTTGGCCATTTAGCAGTTCCAGCTTTGAGCAATGGGGCTGAAATTTCAGCAAGTATCAGTAGAGAAATCATTACTGATTTGCTTAAAAAAGAAATGGGGTTTCAAGGAATTGTGATTTCTGATGCTCTCAATATGAAAGCAGTTTCACGGTTATTTGATACTCCCGGCCAATTGGAATGGGAAGCATTCCACGCTGGAAATGATATCCTTTGCTTCTCTGAAAATGTGAAAGAGGGCATTGATTTTATTTTAGAAAAGGCAACCGAGGCAGAAATAAACGCCTCCTTTGAGAAGTTGCAGGATTTAAAAGAAAAGTTGGGAGTTTTTGAAAGAAGACCTGCAGAAGTTCCAAAGTTCAACTGGGAAAGTCATGAAAAATTTCTAGAAAAACTCTCCAGAGAATTTCTTTGTGAATGGAAAGGAGAAATCAATCCAATCAAGATCAGGGATTTGGGAGAATCAGGGAACCTGGGACTTAGGTCTTTCCCAACTCAAACAGAAACGGTTTTCAGTGAACTTCTTCAAGAATATTTTGGAAGAAATCTTTACGAAATTTCAGACAAGAAAGCTGATCGCATGATCATCACTTTATTTGTACCTTCTGCAAAGCCAGTCAACCATTTCGGCTTGGAGAATGAAGTTTTAGAAGAAATAAAACAGTTGGCACTAGATAAATCCTGCATACTCTACCTTTTTGGCAATCCACTTTCTTTGCGACTCTTAGGAGATTTAAAAAGGTTTTCCAATATCATTGTTGCCTATCAAAATTTTGAAGCTACCCAAAGAACTGCTATCAAGCATTTAATGGGAGAATGGAAAGCGATCGGAAAAATGAGCGTAAAACTATAAAAACAAAAGCCCTTTCTAACTAATTTCCTTGGGTAGCTATTCAACAGAGTGTTGCAAGAATTTCTCGACTTTATCAATTTTCGGATACTTCCCATATTTCATAAGGAATGTAGTCTAGTTCTACTTCTCCCTCACTCACTTTTACTAAAATCCTATTGTTAGGAAGTGGCATTTCGATCATTCCAGAGGAAATCGTATGCTCTCCGGGCAACTGAATACCATCTTTAAAAAGGATTAATCGATAAAAATCCGGATCACGGAACCGACTTTTTTTATCGGTGTTTTTTCTTGATTCATAGGAAGCTTCAGATTCTCCTTGCACATAAATCAACCCTAGCAAATCGGAATCAAACTTTAATAGTTTTTGATTCTTTGCATACAAAGCCATTCTACCTGAAGTCCTAAAATTTGATTCTTGAATAGGCAGATCATCCAAAGGTTTAAACTCCTCATGCTTCACTTTAATTCTTTTGACAACAAACCAATTGATCGGATTATAGACGGTAATCTCATTATCAATCGTAGTAGTTAAGTACAAAAGATTCTCTTGAGGATTTAAAGCATATATTGAATTAATTGATACTGGGAATTTTTCATCTCCATATCCCTTAAAAACCTCTCTCTCAGATAAAGGAGCTATAGACCGGACAGATTTATTATTCGGATCATAATAATCTATCAAATTCACTTTGGAGGGTACTTCAAGCCCCAAGGCCATTCCGGAAATATTTGAAACACCAATCAAAAATGAAATAGGATCCGCTTTAGATAAGGGAATAAACTTTTCTCTTGGACCTGAATAAACTACGGTGGTGAATTTTGGCTCAAAGCGTATTCTTTTGATTACATTAAATTCCCGATCATATTTCAATAACTCTGCGGAAGTTTGTACATAGATCCCGCCATCAGGAGCAAATCCCATTGTCAAGGCGGAAGAAGAATAATAGTTTGGACCATCTCCTCTCCTGACTTCACTGATCAGTATTTTACCATTAGAGTCAAAAATCGCCAACTCTATGCCTTCCGAGCCTTTATCGACAAAACCGAGATATTCGTCTTTTGCAGGATCATAATCCCGAATACCAACAGTAGCTAAGCTCTCTATATTTAAATCAGCAACCTTTTTTAATTGGATTTTTTGGCCAAATCCAGAAAAGGACAAAAAAATAGCACTCAGCGCGAGTGCTAAAAAAGTGAGTTTGTTTTTCATGGGTTATTGTTTTAAAAACAAACTAACTAATTATTTGAAATTCTGAAACTTATCCTTTCGTTATTTTTCCACTTCAAATTTAAATACGATTTCATGCACATATTTTTCTCCAGGTTCCAAAGCAGCTGAAGGAAAATTTGAATGATTTGGACTATCCGGCCAAGCTTGTGGCTCTAAACAAAAAGCCCAAAATGGTTGATATACTTTTCCTTCCGCACCTTTAAAATCTCTCATGCCATTGGATGTATAAAACTGTACTCCCGGAGCGGTACTGAATACTTCCATAATTCTTCCACTCTCTGGATGTTTTACTTTGGCGATTTCTAATAGCTCAGATGAATTTTCTCTTTTGGTGGCATAGTTATGATCAAAGCCTCCACCTTTTGCTTCCATCTGCTCTCCCAAATTCTTTGGAGTTCTAAAATCAAATGGAGTTCCTTCCACATTGATTAACTCTCCGGTGGGGATAGACTGATTATCTACCTCAGTATAAGCATCTGCCATTATCTGAACTTCATGGTCTTTCACATCACGCTTGATTCCGCCTAAGTTAAAATAACTGTGATTGGTTAAGTTGACAACTGTTTTCTTGTCGGTAGTCGATTCAAAGCGGACTTTGATCTCATTATCAGAAGTCAACTCCATATACAACCAAGTATCCAAATTCCCAGGAAAACCTTCCTCTCCATCGACACTCAAATAATGCATTTTAACTCCGACCCCATTCTCAGAATCATAAGGCTCAGCTTGATCCCAAACTTTCACACCAAAGCCTTTTCTTCCTCCATGCAAGTGATTCTCTCCAATATTCTTAGTCACCTCCACCTTTTCTCCATCCAGCATAAAAGATCCTTTGGAAATCCTATTTGCATACCTACCGACTGCAGCACCTAAATAAGGCCCATTTCCGGTAAAGTACTGGGGAATACTATCTAAAGAAAGGACGACATTTTCAAGATTTCCATTTTTGTCAGGGACTAGGATTTTGGAAATAATCCCTCCAAAATTCGTCATCTCCACTTCCATAAACCCATTATCCAAGCTGTACTTAAAAACATCTTTCCCTTCCCATTGGCCTACTTTCACCGCCTGTATTTCCATATTATTTTCAACAGTTTCTTCCACCTCATTTGTTTTCTCTGTTTTACTTTGACAACCTATCATTAGTGTAACAGCAAAAAAAGCGATGCAGGCTCTGGGGAATAGTTTCATAGGGTTTATTGAGTTAATGTTTAAAAATAATTTTAGAAAAAAACTATCGTTTATGGTTTAGTTCAATCTTTTCCAATTGTTTTTCCAGTGCCTCCTTATCGTACATTTCACCTTTCATGACCACCATGATTGGCTCTTTCAGCGTTTCAAGGTCTTCGAGTGGATTCCCTTTTACTAAGACAAAATCAGCAGATGCACCTTTCTTGAGCACTCCCCATTCATCCTCCTGATTAAAATATTTCGCAGGATTTACAGACCCAGTTTTCAAAATCTCATAATTAGACATTCCGGCTTCTGACATCAATTCAATTTCATGATGAATGGAAAACCCAGGAACATTAAACACCTGTGGTGAATCAGAAGTCATCAAAATGGGAACGCCTGCTTCATGTAAAGTCATAAAAAGCATATTCCTAAAATTCAGATAAGGCTGGACATTTTCTTTGGTCAATACACCAGCTTCTTCATAAGGTTTTTTGGCATTAATCCAGTTTTGAACCTGCTCAGCAGACATGTATTTCATCTCTGGAATATTTCTATATTCCTCTGCAGGCTTGTACCCAAAATACCGATCGAATAATGTTAAAGTTGGTGCAATCCACGCTTCGGTATCCAAAGTCATTTTTACTAATTCTGGAAGCTTGCTTAAATCCGCTTCCTTAACTAGCAACATGGTAAAAGGGCCAGCCTGTTTAGGGTCCAAAACTTTTGAATAGTCAGGAATCAATGCTTCCACATATCCATCCATATGCTCTATGGATTTATAGCCACCTTTCAAACTAGCTTCTAAGCCTACATCCAATGAAACATGGCCACCAAAAGGAATATTCAATTCTTGAGCTTTTTTTGAAATCGCCAAAAACTCATCCATTTCCAAGCCCGGATGCAATTTGAGATGATCATAACCTGCTGCTTTTTCATCTCTTACCATTTGTGCTGCTTGCTCAGGAGAAGAAACTGAAGAACCACTAAAAGAAGGACCAGACAAGAAAAGTCTTGGGCCATCTATTTCTCCGTTTTCAATCCTCTCTTTTAAAGGTAAGTGGGAAGCATGCCCGATCATTCCTCTGACTCTCAAAACGCCATTTGCCAAATAAAGCCACATGGCTTCTTCTTGCAATTGAGTATTTCCATTTTGAGCAACGGGGATATGAGAGTGAAATTCGGCAAGACCAGGATAAACATATGCTCCGCCTCCATCTATCATTACAGCACCTTCAATACTAGATGCCTGATTCATGGGAAGAATGTTTTCAATTCCCCCATCTTTTACCACGATCGCATGATCTTCCAAAATATTCTCATCTTCCATGGTAAGAACATGAACATTCGTGATCACATTGACTTGCGAAAAGGAATGAAAAATAGGTGAAACGCAAATCGCGAAAACAAACAGCACTATTTTATTCATGAGATTAAGGGATAGTTTATTGCTTTAAGTTCGGATATTCATTCATTGAAAACAACCCTTTTTAAAGGGAGCCCCATTTCCATAAAAAAATACAGTTAAACTGCTGCCTCCTTTTTCAGGATGTAAGAAATAGCTTCTGAAACCATTTTTTCAGGTGTTTCATCAATTGACAAATGAAGACCATAACTAGGGTCTTCCCAAGTAGCAATTTGAGAATCTAACATACTAGCTTTCATATAATGATTTTTCCTGGCAAGCATCCTATCCCAAATCAAATCACGATCACCTTTTAGATGAACCCAATGAACCTGTTGATTCACCTGAAGAATTTCTCTATATGCCTCTTTTAAAGCAGAGCAGGCCAAAACTGCTCCTCCTGACTGTTGTGATTCGAGAAGTTTATTAGCCAAAGCCTGAAGCCAAGGCATGCGGTCTTGATCATCCAAAGGAAAACCTTGACTCATTTTCTCAATATTTTTCTCAGGATGAAAATGATCTGCATCAAAGAAAGGCAGTTTAAAATGATTGGAAAGCCCTTCTCCTATGGTTGTTTTCCCTGTACCTGAAACTCCTGTAACTATAATTAACATTGATAATTATTAATTGTAAATAAGCGTATATTGAATATTTTCAACTATAATTAAATTTTTTAGAACATTTGCACTAAAAAAAATATTAGTATTGAAATAAATAAATCACCTTTAAATTTCCCTTTTAATCATTTCGCATATAGAAGAATCATGAAAGCAAAACTTACATTCTTGATTATATTTTTTTCCTCTGCTTCAATATTCGCTCAGGACAACTTGAAAATTTCTGACAAAATTCAGCCTATTTCCGAATCTTCAATTTTTAATTCTCCTGATTTTTTCAATTGGGGCGGATCTATTATTAAGGGGGAAGATAATAAATACCATTTATTTTATTCAAGATGGCCAAAGTCTACCAACTTCACAGGATGGCTTCTCTATTCCGAAATAGCCCATGCCGTATCTGACACTCCATCCGGCCCATGGAAATATAAAGAAACAGCACTATCCGCTAGAGGCAAAGGATATTGGGATGCTATCACAGCACACAACCCTAAAATCAAATATTTTGAAGGGAAGTATTACCTCTACTACATTTCCACCAACCTTGGGGATAACCTCGATTACAATGATGCCAACTTATTAGAAACGGCTACTACTGGTTACTCACATCCCAACTGGAAAATTTTACGCCCGAATCAAAGAACCGGTGTTGCTGTGGCAGAATCACTTAATGGCCCATGGACAAGAAAAGACGAACCATTAATAGAACCTTCTGGCCCTATCACCACCTTGACCGTCAACCCAGCAATTGATCAAGGAAAAGATGGTAAATATTATTTAATAGTAAAAGGAGATAAGCCCAATGAAACCAAATTTATCAGAAACCAAGCTATGGCGATTGGAGACAGACCTGATGGTCCTTTTGTAATCCAATCCCAACCCGTCATTGATTTCATGGACACTGAAGACATGTCCTTGTGGTTTGATAAGGATAGAAATTATTTTTACGCTGTTTTTCACGCACATCAAATGATAGGAATGATGAGTTCTGAAGATGGGCTTCATTGGGAAAAAGCTACTGAGTTTCAAATCATGGAAAAAATGATAAAAATGAAAGACGGCAGGCTTATCAAACCAGATCGACTGGAAAGACCTTTTGTTTTCATTGAAAACGGAGAAGTCAAGGTTTTAGGCTTGGCTGGAAAAATAGGAGATGATTCATTCATTTACACAATTCCCTTAAGCCAATAATTCATCTATCTATATCCCTTAATAATTCCCAAATTATGTATCGGTCCTGTCATTTAACTCTCTTCATTTTCTTTTTACTTTGCCTGGAGTCCCATACTTTTGCACAATCTGCCAACTCAGAAAGAACTCCACCTAATATTGTCTTTTTCTTTGTGGATGATATGGGCTGGCAGGACACTTCAGTTCCCTTTCACACCTCAGAAACAGAATTAAACAGAAGGTATTTCACGCCGAATATGGAACGTTTGGCAGAAGAAGGCATGAAATTCACACAAGCCTATGCAAGTGCCGTCTGCTCTCCCTCTAGGGTCAGTTTGATGACTGGAATAACCGCTGCTAGACATAGAGTCACCAATTGGACATTGCATAAAGACCAATCTCCTGATGAAGAAAACCCAGTAGTTAAATCCCCCCAGTGGAACTTAAATGGACTAAGCCCAGAAAAAGGCATCCAACAAACGTTTTACTACAAAGATATCTTGCCGGAGAAATTAAAAGAGGTTGGGTATAAGACTATTCATGTTGGGAAAGCACATTTTGGGGCTGTTGGCACTCCTGGAGAAAACCCATTAAATCTGGGTTTTGATGTAAACATAGGTGGTCATGCTGCAGGGGGCCCAGGAAGTTACCTAGGAGTTAATGATTTTAGTGCAGTATGGAGAAATGGAGATAAAGTGTGGGACATCCCCGGTCTATACCAGTACCACGGGAAAGACATCTACCTCACTGAGGCACTTACTCGAGAAGCAATAAAAGCCGCTTCGAAATCTATAGAAGAAAGCAAGCCCTTTTATCTCTATATGTCTCAATATGCCATTCATGCTCCTTGGGAAAAAGATAACAGGTACATTCAAAAGTATTTAGATAAAGGACTTTCAGAGCATGAGGCAACCTATGCAGCCATGATAGAAGGGATGGACAAATCGTTAGGGGATATCATGGACTTTCTAGAAGACTCAAAACTTGTAGAAAACACAATCATAGTTTTTATGTCTGATAACGGTGCTCATAAGCAAGTTCCGCAAAATTCACCTTTGAGAGGATGGAAATTAAGCCCGTATGAGGGAGGAATTCGTGTACCTCTAATTGTAAAATGGCCAGGGGTTACGAAACCTGGATCTGTAGTAGAAAAACAGGTGATAATCGAAGATATCTATCCAACTTTCCTAGATATGTCAGGCAACCTTCCAAGATCAGTTTCTAGAAAAATTGATGGGATAAGCTTCGTTCCTTTGCTTCAGGGTAAGTCTGAAATAGAAAGCGACAGAACCTTTCTGTGGCATTACCCTAACACCTATTACAACCCGCCCTACTCTGTGATCCGAAAAGGAGATTGGAAATTAATCTACCATCATGTGGATCAAAGCCTAGAACTTTTCAATTTAAAAACTGATCTGTCAGAAAAGGAAAATTTGAGTTTATCTAATCCAGAGAAGACAAAAGAGATGGCTATAATTATGTCGAAATTGTTAAAAGAAACAAATGCTCAAATGCCAATCATAAAAGCAACTGATAAACCAGTGCCCATGCCTAGTGAAATTATAGATTAGAGATTATACTTTTAGGTCACCTATCTGATTTGTAGTGATGCAAATTTTTGTTTTTGGTTTTAATGAGATAATTTCATTAGGTATTTTTCAACTTACAGAATGGAGCCAGACTCAACTTTTATTGCAGATCAGTTTTACTCAAAAAGAGTCAGTGATTTACATTTCAGACATTTACGAATGGCTACCTCTGACAATTCTGTTACAGATTGCGCTATCAAAATGGCCCAAGAAAAGGTCAGTTGCCTTTTTATAGGAGAATCGTCAAACAGTATTGAAGGTTATTTAACTGATATTACCTTGCGTGATCGTTTGCTTGCGAGGCAACTCTCACCAAGTATCCCTGTTTCTGAAATCATGGAATCAGACATGGTCGCAATCCATCATGAAGCACATTTATTTGAAGCTTTAGTTTTGATGTTTCAGACCAAGTCAAGATATCTTCTGGTAGAAAAAGAAGGAGAATACATTGGCTGGATCAGCAGAACCAAAATATTAACAGAGCAATCTCAAGGCCCTTTTATGTTTATCCAATCTGTTAAAGAATCTAGACAGATACCTGAGCTTAGGGATAAATGGCAACGAATGCCAGAGATTATTCATCTGTTGCTTTCCAGAGGGATGAAAGCTGGAATAGTCAATCAAATTATCACCACAGTAGCTGATACCATAACTCAACGGGTTATCGAACGAGTCTTTAAAGACATCGGTCCAGCTCCTGCTAAGTTTGTCTTTTTTGTTTTGGGTAGTGAAGGCAGAGGCGAACTCACATTAAAAACAGATCAGGATAATGGGATCATTTATGAGGACAAAGCCAATGATCATAGAGAAGAAGTCAGGAAATACTTTTTAGACTTTGCAACAAGAGTTTCCACCTCCCTCAATGAAATAGGAATAGATTTCTGCTCGGGAGAGTTAATGGCGATGAACCCCAAATGGACTCATTCGCTTTCCCATTGGAAAAGAAACTATGAAACCTGGATTCAAGATGCCTCTCAGGAAACTGCGATGAATTACGCCACGTTTTTTGATTGCCGAGCCATTTATGGAGAAGTTACTCTTTTGGAAAAATTAAAAGAGCATATGGGAATTTTGCTAACTCAAGCTCCCGAACGATTTTATATCAACTTGGGTCATAACGCGCTTCAATTTGAACCTCCAATTACGTTTTTCAGGCAAATCAGAACCGAAAAAATTGATGGTGAAAAGCAAATCAATCTAAAACAAACCATGAGACCCATTGTGGATCTTGTCAGGGTTTATGCCTTAAAATATCTGGTTTTCGAAACGAACACCATACGTAGAATTGAGCAATTAACTCAAAAGAAAGTTTTTTCCCCTCGAGAAGCTCAAGAATTATCCCATGCCTTTGATTACCTGATGGCTTTTCGACTAGAAAACCAAGCACATCTTATTTTGGAAAAAGCGGAAAAACCCAAAAATTATCTAACTACGGCACAATTGACAAAAGTCCAATCAGTTACACTTCTGGAAATTTTTAAAGTAATAGAAGAGTTTCAAGCACGAATAAAACTTGCCTTTACTCGAACATTATAGGAATAGTTAGAGGTACTTTTTTAAAATTTTTATAAAAGTGCGTATTATTCAAAAACTTTTTTTAAATTTGATTAGTGAAATCAAGAATAAACGAATTTATTAAAAACAAAATTTTATTCTTTATTTTAGAGAAATTATTAATATTTCCACTGGCGATGAATTAGATAGCACTATTTACCCCTTTGGAAATAAGGATTTTAGAACGAATTCTTCATAAAAACTAACCTGTTTCAACAGTATGCTAAGTAAGTATCCGCTTTCAGAAGTAGAAAAGAGTTTTCTCAAGGAATCTGGGGTTGATAAGATCAGCACCCTTATCCCTTATCTTACAGTAGACAATTTCCCAAAATTAGGCCTGCTTACCGCATGCCGATTTTTGGAGTGGGCAGCCGAAAACCCAAACGGTGTCATCAGTTTACCAACTGGAAAATCCCCAGAATTTTTCATCAAATGGACACAATTCCTATTGGACAATTGGGACAATAAGAAAGGGAAAGATGTTCGTGAAAAATATGGCTTAGGCAATACCAAAAAGCCGGTTTTAAAAGACTTGACATTCGTACAAATCGATGAGTTCTATCCGATCTCTTCTAAGCAGCACAATAGCTTCTACGATTACGTCAACAAATTCTACATTGAAGGATTTGGCCTTTCCAAAGAGAATGCGATTTTGATCAATTCCGACGAAATCCCTTTGGCTAACGGAATGAATTTCAAAGAGGTATTCCCTGATCTTAAGGTGGACCTTTCATTAAGATTCCGAGATCCAGAAAATGATTTGGAGAAACTTCAGCAAGAGTCTATCTACTTAATAGACAAATGGTGTGGGGATTACGAGCAAAGAATTAGAGATAAAGGTGGAATCGGTTTCTTCCTAGGAGGAATCGGCCCTGATGGACATATTGCCTTCAATACAAGAGGATCACATATTTTTTCTGTAACCAGACTAACCGAAACCAATTTCGAAACTCAGGCCGTAGCAGCGGGTGATTTGGGAGGAATTGAGGTTTCTGCAAACAGACTTGTAATTACTATCGGATTAGATACAATTGTATATAACCCAGAAGCAGTAGCAATCATTATTGCTGCGGGTGAAGCAAAAGCCGGAATTGTTAAAGATTCTCTTCAGACTCCATTAGACAATGTTTTCCCAGCTACCGTATTACAGAAACTTAAAAATGGCCGTTTCTACTTGACCAAAGGTGCGGCAGTCAAATTAACTGATTCTGTAGATGCCTATTATGAAAAAGGTGAGTGGACTTGGGAAAAAACAGAAAGATCTGTCATTGACCTTTGTAAAAAATTAGGCAAATACGGACATAGACTTAAGCTTTCGGATTTAAAAGCAGATAAATACACCAAGTTGATTCCTGACCTTTCGGAAGGAACAGTCAATGAGGTGATGAAAAGTATCGAAGCGAAACTTTCCAAAGGGTTAGAACAAGAGCAAAATGAGGTATTACTTCATACTGGACCTCACCATGACGATATTTCCCTGGGTATTTTACCACATATCACCAATCAACTTCATGACCCAACGAACGAAGCTCACTTCTCTGTACTGACTTCAGGTTTTACTGCGGTGACCAATACTTTTGTCATTGATACACTTCAGCACACCAAAAAACTATTGGATGATGATAAAATCCAGATGGTCAACTTCGAGGATTTCTTTGAGGTAGGTTATAGTTTAAAAACAGATAAGGATGTCTATCATTATTTGACCAATGTAGCTTCTGAGAATGCTGATGAGAGAAAAAGAGGTCTTTGTCACCGAGTGGTGAGAGCTTTGATTATCGTATTTGAAATCAAAAACAAAACTGAGCTTCGGGAGACAATCAATGATGTAATCAGCATCTTGAGAAAAAGTTACGATGGAGAGAAAAACTCCTCAAAAGTACAGAAGTTGAAAGGAATGATCCGTGAGTTTGAAGAGGAACTTGTGTGGGCTCACTTTGGTGTACAGGTAAAAAATGTACATCACCTGAGACTAGGTTTCTATACAGGAGATATTTTCACAGAACAGCCAGACAAGAAACGTGACGTGGAACCGATCGTGGAAATGTTTAGAAAAGTTAACCCAACTAAGATTAGCTTAACCCTTGATCCCGAAGGATCCGGACCTGACACGCACTACAAAGTACTTCAAGCGACTGCTGAGGCGGTACGTCAATGGGGTGAAGAAAAAGACATAAGTGACCTTAGAATCATTGGCTATAGAAATGTTTGGTTTAAATTCGAACCGCATGAAGCAAATGTAATCGTTCCTGTTTCCCTTGGTGACATGTCGGTAATGGAAGATTCCTTTGCAAATTGTTACCTGAGTCAGGTAAATGCTTCTTTCCCAAGCTACTCACACAACGGTAAATTCAGTACTGTTGCGAAGAGAATTTGGGTGGATCAACTGGACGCAATTCAACTATTACTAGGTAAAAATTATTTTTACCAACATGACAGAGCAAAAGTAAGATCCAGTCATGGATTGATCTTCTTCAGAGATATGAATGTGGAGGAATTCTTGGCTACTGCTCGTGAGTTAGAAAAGTCCATTGAAGGAATGCTTGGATAAAAATTAAAAAAAACCAGTGAAATAGGTTTCGGCTACATTAACCGAATCCTATTTCACATACCATCAACCTTAAACCTAACAGTAAACCAAATCGAATGGAAAGAGCCATTTTGGGATTGGACATCGGAGGCACCGGCATCAAAGGAGGTGTATTGATCAAAGGTCATTTAGAAGATATCAGATCAATACCTACCCCTGCTGATCAAGACAAGGAGCATATATTAGAAACAATTGCATTGTTTATTGAATCTTACCTGGATTATGATATTTCTGGAATAGGAATAGGAATCCCCGGTTTAGTTGATGTAAATGAAGGCATCGTATTGGGCTTGGCAAATATCCCCGCTTTCCAGCATGTTGAGCTTAGAAAGTTTATCACCGAAAGATTCTCCAAACCTGTTTTTATCAATAATGACGCAAATTGCTTCGCTTTAGGAGTGTATAAATTTGGAGTTGGAAAACAATTCAAAAACCTAGTCGGAATCACCCTTGGTACCGGTGTTGGAGGAGGAATAGTAATCAATGGCCACTTGTACAGTGGGGTCACCTCTGCAGCTGGAGAGTGGTGCAGCGCTCCTTATTTAGATGAAAATTACGAGTATTACTGCAGCGGAAAATTCTTCCATAATCTATACCACCAGAGACCAAAAACCCTCGCTAAAAAAGCGGCTGCAGGTGATCCAATCGCCTTAAAAGCATTTGAAGAATATGGATATCATTTAGGTGAATTGATCAAAACCATCCTTTTTGCCTTAGCGCCTGAAGCGATTGTTTTAGGAGGATCTATCCGAAAATCATACCCATTCTTTAAAGATGCTTTGTATAAAAATTTAACCACTTTCCCCTATCCTACCGTGCTGGACAAGCTTCAGATTTTATTATCTGAATTGGATGAAACGGGAATTCATGGTGCTGTAGCCCTTGTGGAAGTGGAACCAGAAACTGTAAATAGTTAGTTAATAAGTTGGTTTAGATAGTTAAAAATGCGACTCAATATTGGGTCGCTTTTTTTTTGATTACTTCTTTCAAATTCCCCAATTTAAAGTCTCTTTGCATCAAGGCTTTTACTTTTTTAGAATTCATCCAAATTGAAAGAAAAATGATCTCATCAAATCAACTGAAAGTAGCTCTGGCACAAATCTCTCCTGTATGGCTCGACAAACAGGCTACTTTAGAAAAGGTGAAATCCAAAATCATGGATGCCGCACGGGAAAACTGTGAGTTGATCATTTTTGGTGAAGGACTTTTGCCTGGATATCCATTCTGGCTTGCTATTACGAATGGAGCCGCATGGGATGATCCCGTACAAAAGGAAATCCATGCACATTATCTACGAAATGCTGTTCAAATTGAAAAAGGTGATTTACATGAAGTTCAAAGTCTAGCGAAAACCCATCAGATTTCTATCTATTTAGGAATTATCGAAAGACCCTTGGACAGAGGTGGGCACAGCATTTATTGCTCTTTAGTTTATATCGATCAAAAAGGCGAAATAAAATCCATTCATCGGAAACTCCAGCCTACCTATGATGAACGCCTAACCTGGTCGCCTGGAGATGGGCACGGATTAAGGGTTCACCAATTGAAGGAGTTTAGCGTGGGAGGGTTGAATTGCTGGGAAAACTGGATGCCTTTAGCCCGAACCGCATTGTATGGATTAGGTGAAAACCTACATATCGCAGTTTGGCCAGGCTCCGTAAGGAATACCGAAAACATCACTCGGATGATTGCACAAGAAAGTCGGTCTTTTGTTATTTCTGTTTCAAGTTTAATGAGCAAATCAGATTTCCCTGCCTCCACTCCTCAGCTCAATAAAATCATAGAGAATGCTCCTGATAATTTGGCAGACGGGGGATCATGCATCGCCGGGCCCGATGGGAAATGGATTTTGGAACCGGTGCAATACAAGGAAGGACTTTTGATCGAAACATTGGATATCAACAGGGTTCTAGAAGAACGACAAAATTTTGACCCCGTTGGCCATTACTCTAGGCCTGATGTATTGCAATTGAAAGTTAATCGGGAAAGGCAGTCCTCTGTAAAATTCGATCAACAATGATTTTTTATTGATCAGATTTTACTATTAATAAAAAGACCTTTGAGTCTACTTCTCAAAGGTCTTTCTGTTCTTTTAAAAATACTTATTAATCAAGCTCCTCTTCCGGACTCTTTTAAGGGTATATCTGTCAAATCCTGTACTTTCACAGGCTTTCCAGATTCAATACTATTCCTTGCCGCAATTCCTACTAAGATCGACATAGCACCATCTCTAGAGCCCGCAGACTGTCGGTAGGGATCTGCCATCATAGGGTCTTTGAAAAGCTTATCTTTAAGACGTGTATCGCCTCCACCATGGCCACCACCACCGTGAGGCACCACAATCATTTCAGTCTCTCCAAAATTCTTTGTTAATCGGATTTCATCCTGAGGCTCTACCTCCCAAGGCTGGCTTTCTTTAATCCAAGCCTCTAACCTTCCTTTAGTTCCATTAAAGGCAATTCTATACCCCTCATAAGGAGAATATGTAGTCAAGGAATAGCTGACCTGAACTTTATTTTTATAGCGGATTTGTACCGCCATTTTATCATAAATGTCAATATCTTCTCTGAATACACAGCCATCTCGATGGTATCCATCATACTCTTCATTATCTACATAGAGTTTGGTTAGATGCTGACTTTTGGTGACATCCCAATAAAAATCGCATTTATCTTTATGAACACAGCTTCTACAGGTTTCTCCCCTGTATGGACCATTTTTACCATAAAACTCTAATTCTCCATAAGCATACACTTCTTCAGGATCAGAATTCAGCCACCAATTCAACAAGTCAAAATGGTGAGTTGATTTATGGACCAACAAGGTTCCACTTTTATCTCGATAGCCATGCCATCTTCTGAAGTAATCAGCCCCATGGGAAGTATTGAGATACCAATGAAAATCTACCGATGTAATATCTCCTATTTCTCCAGCACGAAGCATTTCATAGATTTTCTGTCTATGGGGAGAATATCGATAATTGAATGTAACAATGACTTTCTTTCCTGATTTTCGCTCAGCATCTAAAATGCTTTGACATTTAAATTCATCAGTAGTCATTGGTTTTTCCGTGATCACATTTAAGCCTGAATTGAGACCTTTTACGATAAAATCACTATGTGTACTATCCATTGTTGTGACAATCAACACATCCGGTTTTGCAACACTAATCATTTCATCACAATCGGTATATACTGGACATTCAACTCCTATAAAATCCTTAGCATAACGCACCCTTCCTTCGTTAATATCGCAAAGCCCCACAAACTCTACCTGATCTTTGTAAACTCGCATCACATCTCTCCCATACATGGTGGTGCCTCTAATACCAGTTCCAACCATGGCTATTCTCAACTTCTCATCTTGATTTGTTCTTAGGTTTAAGGCTTCACTAATCGGGTGAATAAAAAGTGATCCCGCAAGTAGACTTCCACTTTTTGCTAGAAAATCTCTTCTGGAATTTCTTGATTCTGATTTCATATTTTTTGGGTTATTGCTTTTAACCACTTAATATAATCAAAAGTAAAAACCCGCGTAATAAAAGTTACGAAATCGATTTTCTAAATTATTGTATTTGGAAAAGCAACATAATGCCTTGATTTAGACTAATTTTACAGCATGTTAACCACCAAAAAAGAAAGAACTGTCTCTATCAAGGGGTTATTTCGGATCAGCAGGCCTATTAATCTGCTGATGGTGGCGTTCGCACAGATAATGACTGCCTATTTTTTGGTGCGTACTACTTCAGATGGCACTCCTGTTTTATTGGATTATCACCTTTATTTGATGGTATTTTCCACGGTGATCATCGCTGCTGCAGGTTACATGATCAATGATTATTATGATGTGAAAATTGATTATGTAAACAAACCTCATGAAGTCATCGTGGGGAAAGGAATCAAAAGAAGAGTGGTGTTATTCCTCCACTCCATTCTAAATTTCACCGGCATCGCCATGGGCCTCTTTGTCTCTCCAAAAGTAGCTCTGGTAAATTTCACAGCTGCTTTTTTACTCTGGCTATATAGCAATCAGCTCAAAAGAGAACCCCTTATTGGAAATCTAACGGTGGCAATCCTGACAGGAATTAGCATCTATATGATCGCATTTTATTACCAGAAGTCAGAATTACTCATCCTTACCTATGCCATCTTTGCTTTTTTTCTCAACCTAATTCGGGAAATCATAAAAGACATTGAGGACCGACAAGGGGACAGAAAACATGGCTGTAGAACTCTCCCCATAGTCATTGGTTTTCGAAGGACTAAAAGCGTCATTTTTCTGATTGCTGGAATATTTGTTTGTGCTATTCTGATTGTCACTTTTAAATTAAACCGCCCTTTGATCTTTTACTATTTTGGGACACTAGGAATATTCTTCACCTTTTTCATGTTTAAAATTTATCAAGCTGACCGAAAAGACCAATTCACCAAACTGAGCTCTTTTGCAAAAATCTTGATGCTAGTAGGCACGTTAAGCATGGGCTTCCTGTAAGCTTTAATAAGTCTTTTATTATAAGAGAAGAATTAAAAGCATTCATTGTAGAAATTCACTTTCGATTGCATTTTCACAACACAATACTCCAATAATTGAGTGGTATGACCATATTTTCTACTTCAAAAGCCATAATTCATAATTCCTTCCCTAATTTCAGGCAAATTTTTGGAATATGCTGGACAGCAAATTACTTGTCATCAAAATAGGCTCAAATGTGTTAACTCAGGAAAATGGTTTTCCAGATTTGCTGAGAATGGAAAAACTGGTTTCACAAATTAGTAGGCTTATTGCTGCTGGAAAAAAAGTAGTATTAGTCAGCTCGGGAGCAGTTGCTTTTGGCAGAAAAGCCATCCCTCTTCCAGACAAACTCAACCCTGTTCTTAAAAAACAAATTTGGGCCTCCACAGGACAAATCCGAATTATCAATCATTACCAGAAGCTATTCGAAAAACAACAACTGGAGATAGCTCAGGTTTTAGTGACCAAAGAAGACTTTAGAGATAGAAAGCATTTTCTAAATATGAAAAACTGCGTTCAGGCCCTCCTATCTCAAGGCATCTTACCCATCATCAATGAAAATGACACGGTTACAATTACCGAACTGATGTTTACAGACAATGATGAATTAGCCGGTCTTACCGCAGCAATGATTAATGCAGACACCCTGCTTTTATTAACAAACGTCGATGGAATCTATACCGGAAATCCCGCTGATCCAGCATCAAAACTTATCGAAAAGGTAGCCTCCAAAATGCCTGAGGTCAGCAATTACATTTCAGCTTCCAAATCTTCCTTTGGGAGAGGGGGCATGCTGACTAAATATGCAATGGCAAAGAAATCTGCGGACTTAGGAATTCAGGTCGTTATTGCAAATGGAAATAAAGAGAATGTTTTAGATCACTTTGCAAATAAAACACTTGAGTGCACATGGTTTGAACCGAAAAAAGCAAAGCAGGGAGTTAAAAAATGGCTTGCTCACGGAACTGAATATTACAAAGGAGAGATTATAGTAAATGAAGGTGCCAAAAATTCTCTTCATTCGGAGGTAATACGCAGCCTCCTACCCATTGGCATACTTAGTTTGAATGGAGAGTTTGTCAAAGGAGACATTTTATTGATTAAAGATGAAAAGGGACATAAAGTTGGCCTGGGAAGGGCTGAGTATTCAAGCAAATTAGCCAAGGAAAGAATCGGGCAAAAAAACCAGAAAGCATTAATTCACTACGATTACCTCTATATTTTCGACCATGATTGAGTACCAAAATATTTTTGAAGAAGTAAAACAGAACAGTCGGAAACTGACTAGGATCAATAACGATCAAATCAACTTCGTGCTTCACAATTTAGCTGCACTGGCAGTGGAGAATGCCTCCTTTCTATTGCAAGAAAATGAGAAGGATTTGCAGAGAATGGATCCAGAGAATCCAATGTATGATCGCTTACTTTTGACAGAAGAAAGAATTTCATCCATAGCAGGAGATCTTGTTCAAGTGAGTGCGCTCCCCTCTCCTTTGCATCATGTTTTAGAAAACAAGATTTTGGAGAATGGTCTTTCCATAGAAAAAGTCACAGTGCCTTTAGGCATTCTAGGGGTAATCTATGAAGCGAGACCCAATGTTACTTTTGACGTTTTTGCTTTGGCATTAAAATCAGGAAATGGATTGGTTTTAAAGGGAGGATCAGATGCGGATCACTCCAATAGAGCCATTATGACTTTGATCCATCAAGTTTTGGAAAACCACGGATTTCCTACACAGGCTTTTCAATTGATGCCACCTGACCGATCTGCCACTAAAGGGCTTTTAGAAGCAGTGGGCTTTGTGGATGTTATTATCCCTAGAGGTTCCCAGGGGTTAATCAATTTTGTCCGTGAAAATGCCAAAGTTCCAGTAATCGAAACTGGAGCAGGAATCGTACACACCTATGTGGATGAGAGTGCGGACTTAGAAAAGGCCAAAGCAATTATTCTAAACAGTAAAACCCGCCGTCCTAGCGTTTGTAATTCCTTGGATTGTTTGGTGATTCATGAATCTAGACTTGCTGACTTAAACGAACTGCTACAGCCTCTACTGGAAAGTGAAGTTCAAGTTTTTGCGGATGAGCAAGCTTTTAATTCTTTAGAACCGAATGCATTAATCAGTAAGGCAAATGAAAGCCATTTTGGAACAGAGTTTCTAAGTTTAAAGATGTCTATCAAAACTGTGACGTCTTTGGATGAAGCCTTGGATCATATTGCTAAATACTCTTCAAAACACTCAGAGGCTATTGTATCTGAAAACCAGGAAAACATTCAACGATTTTTACTGGAAGTGGATGCTGCAGCTGTATATGAAAACGCTTCTACGGCCTTTACAGATGGAGCCCAATTTGGACTGGGTGCCGAAATAGGAATTAGCACACAGAAGCTTCACGCCAGAGGTCCCATGGCATTAAAAGAACTATGCAGCTACAAGTGGATAATCAAAGGAAATGGGCAAGTGAGGTTTTAAAACTCAAGCTGAAAACTGAAATATAAATTCCAGGTTTGAATAAAAACAAACTATTCCATACCCCCTTTGCTTGAGAATTCCTTTAATTTTACATTATCACAACATAAACAAGCAATCCTTTGATACGTCTAGCCATTCTTGCATCCGGAAGTGGTTCTAATGCAGAAAAAATCATGGAACATTTCCAAACCTCAAGTAAAGCTGAGGTTGCATTAGTCGCTTCCAATAAAGCTGAGGCTTTTGTTTTAGAGCGGGCAAAGAAATTTAATGTTCCCACTTTTACTTTTTCGCGTAAAGAAATGGATGCTGGAATCTTGCTTGAGAAATTAAAAGAAGAAAAGATTGACTGGGTGATTTTAGCAGGTTTTCTACTTAAAATCCCAGTAGAACTGACACGTGCTTTCCCAGACAGAATGGTTAATATCCATCCTGCGCTCTTACCAAAATATGGGGGAAAAGGAATGTATGGATCACATGTTCATGAGGCGGTAAAAGCGGCAGGAGAAAAAGAAACTGGGATAACTATCCATCTGGTGAACGAAAATTACGACGAAGGAAGAATCGTTTTTCAGGCCTCTGTAGCATTAGATGACTTAGACACTCCTGAAAGCATTGCAGCCAAGGTTCATATGCTGGAACATAGGCATTTCCCCTTAGTGATTGAAGAATTATTAACTCAATCAAGTACTTAGGATTTAAAGTTTTTTTAAACTAGCAGTTAAAATTGACCAGTTTTTTTGATCCGAAAAGAGATTAAATCTTTTGTGGAAAAGTGAAATAGCACTTATTTCTTAAAATTTCGAATAAAAAGGGCTAGGTGTCTTTTTAAACCTTGATGATCATATCATACTGAGCGGCTGTTGACATTACTTTGCCAATAATTTCTGGGGCAACTGATTTCTCAATCGCGTTCTCTTCATTTTCAGGAATCCCCATCTGATCAAAAAATGATCTGAAACCTTTTGGGCTATGAATATTTATCCATTTGCAAGGCTTATCGCTTTTGTTTGAAAATGTGTGTAAAGTATTAGGTGGAATATCTACAGACTCCCCTGCCTTAACGTTTTTAACCTCTCCATTTATAAAAAATTCCATTTCCCCTTCTACTATTAAGAAGGACTCTTTTAACCTATTATGTAAATGTGGGGGAGGACCTGGTACCTGTGCAGGAGTTTCTGCCATCATCAAATCATAGTCGCCAGAAGTATCATAAGAGGTGATTTTATGGCCAAGGACCCATTTTGTATTGTTTGATTCCATTTTATGAGATTTATGTCTCACGAAAATATAGCTAAATTTTCATTTGGACAAATTTTATAAGATATTTGTCTCATGAGTAAGAGTTATTTAAAAACTGGCAGGACGAATCAAAAATTAGAGACCAGAAAGGAAATTCTGGAGACTGCTAAATATTTTTTGAATAATGGCCTGGATTTCAATCTAGAGGACATTGCAAAAAAAGCTGGCATTTCAAGAGCCACTGTCTATAGGTATTTTTCCAATATCGACATACTGGCATCCGAAGCAGGATTAGATATAAGCACAAAAAGTCCTGACGAAATTATTGAAAATCTAAATGGAGACGATTTAGAAAACAATGTGTTAGAAATTCAAGATTATTATAATCACCTCGCATTAGATCATGAAAAGTTATTTCGAAAATATTTAAGCATCGTTTTAGACTCAAACAATTCTACACCGAAAAGAGGCGCCAGAAGAAAACACACCTTACAATTGGTTTTAAAAGACACCAATTTCACAGATGAAGAGAAAGAAAAACTATCAAATCTTCTAACAATTTTCATGGGGATAGAGCCTCTTATCGTCACAAAAGACGTTTGTGGCTTGAATAACAAGGAATCAATCGAATTAATGGAATGGGGAATGAAATTACTTTTCAAAGGACTTATTCATGACAAGAATAAATGAGTCATTTGAATAGATTAAATTAACAGGAAACAAAATACTCCATGAATAAAGCTCCTTGGTACTTCCTGTTATTACTTATTTTGGCCGGAGAGTCTGTTTTTATCCTTCCCTTTGTTCTTTCAAGAGTCTTCAGACCTACAGTTTTGGAAGTGTTTGGTCTGGACAATTTTCAGTTGGGGCTCTGTTTTTCGGTATATGGTGTCGTTGCCTTACTTTCTTATCTCTTTGGAGGTCCATTAGCCGACAAGTTTGCTCCCAGAAAATTAATTGCCATAGCTCTTTGGATGACTGCTTTAGGAGGGTTGCTTTACGCTACATTTCCCAGTTATTCCGTATTAAGAATCCTATATGGATACTGGGGTTTTACCACCATATTTTTATTCTGGGCTCCAATGATCAAGGCTACTAGGATTTGGGGTGGTTCCAATTCACAGGGCAAGGCTTTTGGCTTTTTAGATGGGGGAAGAGGACTGGTAGGTGCGCTATTTGGTTTGATTGGTGTCACGGTATTTTCTTTATTTATTTCATCTGAAATCTCCGAAACTTCAATTGTTGATAGTAAAGCAGCATTCCAACAAGTCATTTGGGCATCTACCGGAATAGTTGCCCTGGTTGGAATATTGGTCTGGTTCTTTTTGAAATTGGAAAAGCAAACTCATGAAAAAATTATCCTGGAAAGATTAACTGCTACCCAAGTCAAAGAAGTATTGAAATTACCTTCCGTGTGGTTACTAATGATTGTTATTCTCTGTGCCTATGTGGGCTATAAAATCACTGATGTATTTTCACTCTACGCAAAAGACGTCATGCTATATAGCCAAGTGCAAGCAGCTCAAATCGGCACATTGTTATTATTTATTCGCCCCTTAATAGGTGTGCTAATTGGAGTATTGGCGGATAAATCAAAAACTACTTTTTGGCTGCTAATGGGCTTTGTTATTTCATTCTTCGGATCCTTATTATTTACAACAGGAATCATCACATCCTCAGCCTCAGTTTTATTCTTTGTCTCGATTTTGATTGTGGCAACTGGAGTTTATGCCACACGCTCGTTATACTTTGCCGTGATGGAGAAAGGACAAATCCCATTGAAACTTACAGGAACTGCGGTTGGCATTGTATCCCTGATAGGCTTTACACCAGATATATTTGCAGGACCTGGTATAGGATACCTATTAGAAAATTCACTTGGGGCTGTTGGACACCAACATGTATTTTGGATGCTGGCTTTATTTTCATTTATAGGAGGACTCGCCGCTTGGAATTACCACCGATTGGTAAGCACTATTTAAAAAAAGGTGTTCTTGAATTCACACATGAATACTTCAAAAATATTACAGAAGCTCCGCTTTAGAATTAGCTATTAATCAATCGATTCCCATTCCTCCTTTTCCACCTTTTTTCCTACCTTTGCATTCCGCTATGGCGGACGTGCCTATCCTTAAGAAATCAAACAAATCCATTTCCAAATGGCTACAAAAAAAATTGAATCTGCCCTTATTTCTGTCTTTTATAAAGACAATCTCGAACCAATCATCGCCCTTCTGAAAAAACACGGTGTAAAAATCTATTCCACCGGTGGTACTCAGAAATTTATCGAGGAACAAGGAGCTGAAGTAATCCCAGTAGAAGAATTGACAAGTTATCCGTCCATATTTGGAGGTAGAGTAAAAACTCTTCACCCGAAAGTTTTTGGTGGGATTCTTTATAGAAGAGATAACGAAGGGGATGTTTCTCAGGCTGCTGAATTTGATATTCCTGCCATTGATTTGGTGATTGTGGATTTGTATCCTTTTGAGGAAACAGTTGCTTCAGGAGCTTCTGAAGCTGACATTATCGAAAAAATCGATATTGGCGGTATTTCTTTGATTCGTGCCGCAGCTAAGAATTTCAAAGATGTGACAATCATCGCATCAAAAGATCAATATACTGAGTTAGAGGAAAAATTAGCAGAACAAGACGGAGCTACTACGATAGAAGATCGTCGTTATTTTGCTGCTCAAGCATTCCAGGTTTCTTCAAACTACGATACTCACATTTTCAATTACTTCAATAGCAGTGAAAACATTCCTGCATTGAAAGTTTCAGAAACCAAATCAAAAGCACTTCGCTACGGAGAGAATCCTCATCAATCTGCTCATTTCTATGGCAACCTGGAGGATCTATTCGATCAGTTAAACGGAAAAGAGCTTTCTTACAACAACTTGGTAGACGTAGATGCAGCTGTAAACTTGATTGCTGAATTCAAGGGAGAAACTGCTTTTGCAATTTTAAAACATACCAATGCCTGTGGCGTTGCTTTGGCTCCTACAGTTAAAGAAGCCTATCAGAAAGCTTTCGCTGCAGATACGACTTCCGCTTTTGGCGGAGTTTTGATCACTAATCAAACGGTAGATAAGGATGCTGCAGAAGAAATGCATTCTCTTTTCTTTGAGGTATTGATTGCTCCTGACTTTACAGAAGATGCTTTGGCGGTATTAAAAGGAAAGAAAAACAGAATTTTGCTTAAGCAAAAAATGGAACTTCCTGGTACCAAGATGATGAAGACGCTATTGAATGGAGTGATTGAACAAGACAAAGATCTGGCTACTGAAACTAAGGCAGACTTCACAGTTGCTACTAAAAAAGTGCCAACTGAAGAAGAAAAAGACGCTTTGGTATTCGCTGCGAAAATCTGTAAACACACCAAATCAAACACCATTATCCTTAGTAACGGAAACCAGATGTTTTCTTCTGGTGTGGGGCAAACTTCAAGAGTTGATGCATTGCAACAAGCCATTGAAAAGGCAAAGTCCTTTGGCTTTGATCTAAATGGAGCAGTAATGGCATCTGATGCATTCTTCCCATTTCCAGACTGTGTAGAGATCGCTCATAAAGCTGGTATCACATCAGTTGTTCAGCCAGGCGGTTCTATCAAAGATCAGTTGAGTATTGACTACTGTGATGAAAATGGAATATCGATGGTGATGACCGGAGTAAGACACTTTAAGCATTAATTCTGGATACTAGATTTTAGAACCTAGAATCAAGACCTTCGGAATTCAAAACTTCGAAGGTCTTTTTTATGATACTCAAGACCGATAAACTGAAGGAAAAGAACTCTATCAGGAAAATGGCTTTTCCATTTATTTAAAACAATATACCAGTAAGACAATCGCGATTGAACTTACATTAACCTAATTCTATTTACCTTTCATTTCCCCGTTTGAATCTGCTATTTTGCAGACTGAATCAAAATCGGATTTAAACCGTACACGGTATTTTATACCTCGTACCTCATTCATCCTATGAAATCGCATAATTTAAAGCTATACAACACTCTTTCCCGCAAGAAAGAGAATTTCCAAGCCATCAATCCTCCTTTCGTAGGTTTATATGTTTGTGGCCCGACAGTTTACGGTGATGCACACTTAGGTCATGCCCGTCCGGCAATCACTTTTGATACAGTCAACCGATACTTGACACACTTGGATTATAGAGTTCGCTATGTCAGAAACATTACTGACGTAGGCCATTTGCAAGGTGATGCTGATGAGGGAGAAGATAAAATTGCCAAGAAAGCGAAACTTGAGAAGTTGGAACCCATGGAGATCGCTCAGCAATACACTGACTCCTACCATAGAGATATGGCCTTGTTAAATACTTGGAAACCGAATATTGAACCAAGAGCAACAGGTCATATTCCTGAACAAATCGCTCTTGTTGAAGCCATATTAAAGGAAGGATTAGCCTATGAGGTCAATGGCTCCGTATATTTCGATACTTTGAAGTACAATGAAAAGACTCCTTATGGAAGACTTTCAGGGAGAGTAATAGAGGAGCTAATGAGTGGCAGCAGAGATCTAGATGGTCAAAGCGAAAAGAGAAACCCTGTAGACTTTGCCTTATGGAAAAATGCAGCTCCTGAGCATTTGATGAAATGGGAGTCTCCCTGGGGAATCGGTTTTCCTGGATGGCACCTAGAATGTACAGCCATGAGTTCAAAGTACTTGGGCAATCACTTCGATATACACGGTGGTGGAATGGATTTGATGTTCCCGCATCATGAGTGTGAAATAGCACAGGGTAATGCATGTAACCATCAGGATCCGGTAAACTACTGGATGCACAATAACATGATTACCATCAACGGGCAGAAAATGGGTAAGTCCTTAGGTAATTTTATTACCCTTCAGGAATTATTCAAAGGAGAACATAAACTGCTTGAGCAGGCTTATAGCCCGATGACCATTCGTTATTTTATTTTGACTGCCCATTATCGATCTACTCTAGATTTCTCCAATGATGCCTTAAAAGCAGCTCAAAAAGGATATAAGAAACTGATTAATGGTTTGAGAATCGCCAAAATGCTGGAATATCAAACATCGGATGTGCCAGTAGATGAGAAACAGATTGAGCAAATTGAAAACAGTATTACCAATGCTTACCGGGCAATGGATGATGATTTCAACACCGCTCAGGCAATTGGCCATTTATTTAATTTATTGAAAAAGATCAATTCCATTTACACAGGGCAGCTAAAGCCCGCCGTTTTTGGAGAAGAAGTATTTTCAAAATTGATTTCCACTTTCATTACTTTCGTGGAAGATATCCTAGGTTTAACTGAAGAGAAATCAGATACTCAAAACAAAATGATTAATCTGCTTTTGACACTTTATTCAGAGGCGAAAACAGCTCGGGATTACGCAAAAGTTGATGAAATCAGAGCAGGTTTGAAAGACTTGGGATTTGTAGTAAAAGATATGAAAGACAAAATTGACTGGGCATATGAAGAATAGATTTTGGCTTATCGGGGTATTGCTTTTTGCCTGGGCATGTAGCTCTTCAGAAAATAAGAATGAAAAAGTAGAAGAAACGCCACCTAAGCCTTTTCCTGCTTTTTCTCCAGACTCTGCCTATACTTATATTCAAAAACAAGTAGATTTTGGACCAAGAGTTCCGGAAAGTCCTGGTCATCAAGCTACAAAAGAATGGATCATTGCTAAGTTCGAGTCCTTCGGACTAACAGTAAGTACCCAGGATTTTGAAGCCACTACCTATGATGGTCTTACTTGGGATTTAAGCAATATTATTGCCTCTTATCAACCAGAGGCGAAGAAAAGAATTATGCTTTCTGCGCACTGGGATTCAAGAAGAATTGCAGATAAAGATTCCCAGGATATGGATAAACCTATTGATGGTGCGAATGACGGTGCAAGTGGCGTTGGGGTATTACTGGAAGTAGCCAGAGCCATTCATTCCCAAGAATTAAAGCCAGATGTTGGTATAGACTTCATCCTGTTTGACGGAGAAGATGATGGTGAGCCAGAGCAAACAAGAGTCCGAAATACTTCCCAGGATTTTTGGTGGTGTTTAGGTTCTCAGCATTGGTCCAAAAACAAACACATTCCAAATTACACCGCCTATTATGGCATCTTACTAGACATGGTAGGTGCCAAAGGAGCTAAATTCTATTATGAGGGCTATTCTCGTCAATATGCCTCAGGAATTCTCAAAAAAGTGTGGGAGAATGCTGCTAAAGTGGGTCATAGTGACTTTTTTGTCATGCGAAATACTCCAGAGATCCTAGATGATCATGCTTTTGTCAACGAGTACGCGGGTATACCTATGATAGATATCATTCAGTTCTCCCCAGATTCTGGATTTGGACATTATCATCATACCCATAGTGACAATATGGACTTGATTGACAAGAGAACTTTGCAAGCTGTGGGAGAAACTGTTTTATTTACAGTATATCAAGAGTAATAATTAGTTAATTCGGGCTATTCCAAAAGAAAATCCTGAAACTTATAAAAAAAACACCATGAAAAAAGGGCATCAGGTTACCATGAAGGAAATCGCCAAAAAATTAGGCGTTTCTGTTTCCACTGTTTCCAGAGCCTTAAAGGACTCTCCGGAACTTCATCCTGAAACAAAAAGAAAGATCGTGGAGATGGCTAATGAGATGAACTACCAACCCAATCTCTTGGCTCAAAGTCTTCGAATCAGCAGGACTAAAACACTCGGGGTGATTGTACCAGAGATAACATCTCACTTTTTTGCCTCCTGTATTTCAGGAATCCAAGATCAAGCGAACGTCAGAGGATATAACATCATGATTTGTCAATCCAATGAGAACTTGGAGCTTGAGATTGCAAATATCAAAACCCTGGTCGCTACTCAGGTAGATGCTTTATTAATTTCTCTGAGTCGTGAAACCAACCATTACGAGCACCTTTTTGAACTTTACAATCGAGAAATTCCATTTGTTTTATTCGACCGTGTTCAAGAGGACATTCCTGTTTCAAAAATCACATTTAATGATGTGGGTGGCGCCTATCAAGTCACGAAACATTTACTGGAAATGGGCTGCAAAAGAGTAATGTATGTTTCAGGACCAGAAGACCTCTACATTAGTAAGAAGAGGAAAGAAGGGTATTTAAAAGCACTTAAAGACTTTGGAATTAAAGAAGAAAAAGAGTTAATAAAAGTAACTGATCTGACGACTGAAGGGAATATTAAAATTGCCGAAGAAGTACTTGAAATGGAGAACAAGCCTGACGGAGTGTTTTGTATTTTTGATCCGGTAGCAATGGATGTTATGACTTTGTGGAAAAGCAAAGGTGTGAAAATACCAGAGGATATTGCCTTGGCGGGATTTACCAACAACCCGACTTCCGCTGTTGTGGAACCAGCTCTTACAACTGTTTCTCAACCTGGCTACGAGATGGGGAAATTAGCTGTGAGTCATTTACTGGATCAGTTAGACGGAATTGCTTCCGACGACCCTATTTCCATCGTACTAGAGACTACTCTTGTGCCTAGAAAATCCACTCAAACCAACCTATAAATGCGCGAAAAAATCGCAAAATCCTTTCTTGAACTTTTCAAGAAGGAGCCATTAATTTCTTTTGCCCCAGGAAGAATCAATTTAATAGGAGAACACACCGACTACCAAGAAGGGTTTGTATTCCCTGCTGCAGTTTCCCAAGGAATTTGGGTAGGTATTTGTAAAAATGAAACAACTGTTTCAAAAATCCATTCTTTAGATTTTGAGGAAGATTTTGCATTTGACATCAATGATTTTTCTCCGAAAAAAGGACATTGGGCAAACTACATCATGGGGATGGTTTCCCTGTTGAAGCAAGCTGGATATCCTGTTAAAGGCTTTGACATTGTCTTTGGTGGCGACATTCCAGTAGGATCTGGACTATCGTCCTCCGCCGCTTTATCTGTTGCCATCGGAACTGCTATCTCAGCGGTATTTGATTTCAAAATCTCTAAAAAATCCATTGCCATTTATGCCCAAAAGTCTGAGCACCTTTTTGAAGGACTCAACTGCGGAATCATGGATCCCTATGCTTCTGCCTTTGGCAAAGAAAATCATGCGCTTTTACTTGACTGTAGAAGCAATTCCCACGAGGAAATCCCACTAGAGTTAGGAGGTTACTCTCTGTTGCTGACCAATACAAATGTCAAGCATAAATTGGCAGATTCTGCTTATAACAAAAGAAGAGAAGCCTGCGAAAAGAGTGTTGAGATTCTGCAGAACAGCTTCCCTGGCATTACTACTTTGAGAGACCTTACTCCAGATGATCTAGCAAAAGTAAAGGAGTTATTGCCAGTAGAACTTTTCCCTAAGGCCAAACATGTGATTATGGAAGACCATCGGGTAAAAGAAGCAGGCGACTGTTTAAAAAACAGTGATTTAATAGCATTTGGAAAGCTTATGTGGGAATCTCATGAAAGTCTTAGCAAAGATTATGAGGTAAGTTGTCCAGAATTGGATTTTTTAGTCAAGTCTTCTAAACAGAAACCTTATGTTTTGGGTTCTAGAATGATGGGAGGCGGATTTGGAGGATGTACAATCAGCCTCTTAGAAACTAGTAAAAAACAAGAATTAAAAGACTATCTATCAACTCATTATAAGAATCAATTCAACATCGACCCTGAGTTTATAGAGGTAACCCCTTCTGAAGGAGCAAGAATTTTAGGTTAAGTAGAAAAAACACAAAATCTATAATACTATTGTTTCAAAAAGAAAAATTGATCCAAAACGCTGATTTTTAGATCAATTTTAGGTTACTTAGGTGCGTTTTATTGATCTTACCCAAATTTTCGAAAGTTTAACAATATGAATTACCCAAAAAACCTACGTAGCCTGCTTATGATTGTGCTATTAGTAAGTTTGGCAACTTGGAGCTGTAAAAACAAACGCTCAGGGGAACCAAAAGTACTTGTATTTAGCAAGACAGCAGGATATCACCATGAATCTATTCCTACAGGAATAGCAGCCATACAAAAGTTAGGAGCAGAAAATGGCTTTACGGTAGACACTACTACCCAAGCAGACATGTTCAATGAGGAAAACCTCGCTCAATATTCCACTGTAATCTTCCTCAGCACTACCGGTGATGTGCTAAATAATTATCAGGAAGCTGATTTTGAACGATATATCCAAGCAGGTGGTGGTTATGTAGGAATACATGCTGCAGCTGACACGGAATACAACTGGGGCTGGTATGGCCGCCTTGTTGGAGGGTATTTTACGGATCACCCGGGGATCAATGACCCCAATCCAAATGTTCAAGCAGGACAAGTCACTGTCAAAGACGCGAGCAATCCTTCCACTTCATTTCTTCCCAATCCTTGGGAAAGAACAGATGAGTGGTATAGCTATAAAAACATGAATCCTGATGTTCATGTATTATTGGAACTTGATGAAGACTCCTATAAAGGAGGTTTTGATATGGGGGTTCACCCAATTGCCTGGTTCCATGATTATGATGGAGGTAGAGCCTTCTATACTGGTGGTGGACATACTAATGAGTCTTACTCCGAAGAGCTTTATTTAAAGCATTTATTAGCGGGAATTCAATATGCAATCGGAGATAACTTAGAGCTTGATTACAGTAAAGCAAAATCTAAGAGAGTTCCTGAGGAGAATAGATTCACGAAAACTGCTTTATCAGTAGGTGAATTCACTGAACCAACAGAGATGACCATCCTTCCTAATTTGGATATTTTGGTTGCACAAAGAAGAGGAGAGATCTTGTTTTTCGATAATGAGACAGAAGAGTTAAAAGAAATAGCTAAACTCGATGTTTATTGGAAAACGGAAGTTAGAGGTGTGAACGCTGAAGAAGGGTTAATGGGAATTCAAAAAGACCCTAACTATGCGGAAAATGGATATGTCTTCGTTTATTATGCTCCTTCTGGAGATGAAGAAATCAATAGACTTTCTAGATTCACCTTCAAAAATGACACTTGGGACATGGCTTCCGAAGTTGTGATTTTGGACGTTCATTCAGATAGAGATATCTGCTGCCACACTGGTGGATCAATTGCATTTGATAAAGAAGGAAACTTGTTCCTTTCTTTGGGTGATAACTCTACTCCTTTCAACCAACAAGACTCTAAATTCGTAAACAATGGATTTGCTCCTTTGGACCAAAGACCCGGAAGAGAGCAATTTGATGCTCGTAGATCTTCAGGTAATGCAAATGATCTAAGAGGTAAAATTCTTCGAATCAAAGTAAACGAAGATGGTTCTTACGACATTCCTGAAGGAAATTTGTATCCAGTAGGAACAGAAGGAACAAGACCTGAGATCTATGTACAAGGAAACAGAAACCCATACAGAATTTCTGTTGATCAAAAGAATGGATTCTTGTACTGGGGTGAAGTAGGGCCAGATGCAAATGCTGACAGCATGAGCACAAGAGGACCTCGAGGCTATGATGAATTAAACCAGGCAAGAAAAGCAGGTAATTTTGGATGGCCTTATTTTGTAGGTAACAATTATCCATATCGTGAATTCGATTACGTAACAGGTGAGTCTGGCGAGGCTTTTGACCCTAATGGCCCTATCAATAACTCGGTAAATAATACCGGTATCAAAGAATTGCCTGAACTAGCTCCAGCATTTATTTGGTACCCTTATGGTGAATCCAAAGAATTCCCATCAGTAGGATCTGGAGGAAGGAATGCAATGGCAGGCCCAATCTATTACTCTGACATGTATTCTGCAGATACCAAGATGCCTGATTACTATGATGGAAAGATTTTCATCTATGACTGGATCCGAGGATGGGTAAAAGCAGTAAGCATCAAAGAAAATGGTGATTTTGATAAGATGGAACCATTCATGCCAAGCACCAAATTCAACGCATTAATGGATATGGAAATGGGTTCTGATGGACGTATCTATATGCTTGAATATGGAAATGGCTGGTTCTCGAAAAACCCTGATGCAGGATTATTTAGAATTGATTATAATGGAGGAAATAGGGCACCAGTGGTGAGTGATATTTCAGCAAGTAAAACTTCTGGAAGCAATCCTCTAACGGTGACATTTACAGCTACTTCAAGCGACCCAGAAAATGATCCACTCACTTATACTTGGGATTTAGGGAACGGTCAAACTGAGACCACAGAAACACCTTCTTTGGAATATACTTTTGACCAAATTGGTGAATACGAAGTAAAAGTTACCGCAGCGGATCCCGATGGATTGGAAGGAACTAGTGGCATAGCCAGCGTATATTCAGGAAACACTGCTCCAAAAATTTCCATTGCTGTGAAAGGAAATCAAGCTTTCTATTTCCCTGGCAAAAAAGTGAATTACACCGTTTCGGTAGAAGATGAAGAAGATCCAAACGCATCAAATGATTTAAGCACGCTGTATGTTTCTGCGGATTATATCGAAGGAATGGATCAAGCCGAATCTGACATGGGGCACAAAGTGATGACTGAAGCCATGTTAGGAAAATCTCTTTTCACCACATTGACTTGTAAAACCTGCCATAAAGAAGCGGAGGCATCTGTAGGACCGTCTTACATCAATGTAGCAAAGAAATACGATGATGGAGATATTGATTATTTGAAGAACAAAATCAAAAATGGTGGCGGTGGTGTCTGGGGAGAAACAGCCATGCCTGCTAATCCAGACATGAAAGATTCTGATCTTAGTGCATTGGTTGCTTACATTCTTTCATTGGATCAAGTGAACACTCCTTCCTTGCCTGCTTCTGGTTCTGTTAGCCCAACGCTTGATAAGCAAGCAACACCAACAGGTATGTTTATGCTGAATGCTTCTTATACAGATAAGGGTAGCGAGACAACGAAGCCACTAACAGGCTCTTCTACCCTTCTCCTAAGAAGCAATACCATAGACATGGGCAATGTCAGTGAATTAGCTGGAGGTTATAGCAGTATGAGCTACGAAGGAATGAACTTAGTGATGGTTCCTAAAAACGAAGCTTCTTTTGCAGTTAATCAAGTAGACTTGACGGATATTTCTTCAGTAACAGCCACAAATGCAACAATGGGAGAGCTTGGAGATGATTATACTTTCGAACTACGTTTAGATAGCCCTACAGGTGAGCTAGTAGGTTCTGCTACATTTACTCAGAAACCATCTAATGGCCCAGAAGGAGCTCCTAATTTCGGATCCTTCACCATTCCGGTGACAGGTACTACTGATGGAAATCTACACCAATTGTTTATCGTGACGAAACCAAATAATGATGGAGGTAACGGCACTTTCATAGTGTCAGGTTTAACCTTCAACGCCAAATAACCCAACCTTAAGTCAAGTAAAAAGCCATCTACAAATTATCGTGGATGGCTTTTTTTATTTCTTTAATTTCTAGTAGAGGGTCTACTCTGCAAATACCTGATTCAAAATCAAGTTTTGGATATCTACCGGTGACAAGGTTTTACTTTCAGTCAGACTTTTATTTTTACTAAAAAAGACGGGATGATCTAAAGCATCCTCTGGAATCCTTCCATGTGCTCCTTTTACCAAGCTAGCCTCCAAGGGAATCACATCCATTAGATACCTGAATCCCAATTTCTTTTTCAAAACCTTCATCCCTACTTTGGCCATAGGAAACTTGAATTCAGGATTGACAAATAACTCAACTGGATCATATCCTGGCTTTTGATGGATCGCAACGCACCTTGCATAATCTGGTGCTTTTGCATCATCCAACCAGAAATAATAAGTAAACCAAGAATCCTTATCAGCCACCACTACAAAATCTCCCGATCTCTCATGGTCTAAATGGTATTCTTTTTTACCATCTTCATCAAGAATCAGATCTATACCAGGCGTCTCTTCCAAAAGCTTTTTCACTAATGGCATATCTTCTTTGTCCTTAACATGAATATGCGCCAATTGATGATCTACCACAGCAAACGCACGGCTCGTTCCAGCATCTAAAGTTTCTAATCCCAATTCATTTTTGACTTGAATGAGCCCTGCTTTTCTAAACACCCTATTAAGGTGAACTGGGTTTGATACGGAGGTAATCCCATACTCAGAAAGCAAAATCACTTCTGCCCCTTGATTTTCGTAATAGGTAATCAAATCCTCACAAACAGCATCTATTTCATTCAAGTCTTTAGAGATCTTTGAGAAATCAATACCATACTTCTGAAGCCCATAATCCAAATGTGGAAGATAGATTAAAGTTAATGTAGGATTCTTCCATTCATCCACCTTTTTTGAAGCCTCAGCTATCCATTTGGTGGAAGCAATATTTGCATTTGGCCCCCAAAATGAAAACAGAGGAAATTGCCCCAGCTCATCTTGAAGCTTATCTCTCAAATCCATGGGATGAGAATGGCAGTCTGGTATTTTCCTACCATCTGAAGGGTAAAGTGGTCTTGGAGTAACTTGATAATCCGCCGTGGAGTACATATTGTACCACCAAAACATATTGGACACCGTAAATTCTGGGTTCTTCTTTTTGGCAAGGTCCCATATATTTTCAGCCTGAATCAGCTTATTAGATTGCCTCCAGAACTTAATTTCACATTCATCCTTGAAATACCACCCATTCCCCACAATCCCATGATCAGTAGGCCACTTTCCCGTAAGGTAAGTGGTTTGGGCGGAGGTAGTAACTGCGGGCAATACCGGTTTAATACTCGCCTGGTGACTTTTGGAAGTCCAATTATTTAAAAAAGGCGTGTGTTCTCCAATCAATCGACTTGAAAGAGCGACCACATCTATAACTACCGTCTTTTTCATGATTATTTTAAATTTTCAGATACCCATTCCAGTTCTCGAATAATAGAACTTTGGATATCTATATTCATTCCCTCAGGAAGCACATCCCATGTATAAGTTTCTACTTCTAAGTGTTCTGTAACATTCTCTTCTTTCAAATAATCTAGTACTTCCAAAATATCAGACTGTGTAGAAGCCACAGCACCGTAGTCTTCAAGAAAAACAGGAACATGGAAATGTATTCTCCATTCTTTTAATTTGGTTTGATCTAAAACGGCTAAAGCTCGATCTAAATCTCTAAAAGACTCAAGCTGTCCATCCGCATTTCTACCAATTACCTGATGTAGATAAGTGGATTCAGCGAATGGAACCAATGTTTTCCTGATAGCATCTTTACTTTCAATCGACTCGGGAATATCAATTTTTAAAGCCGCAGAAATCTGAATTTTCCCAATTTTGATGCCTGCTGACTTCATTGCCTGAAACACCGCCCTTGGTTTTTCATAAACCAAGGCAAAGTGACAAACATCGTAACAAAGTCGAATGTGGTCTTTGATAGCATTTTCGGCGTCTTCCTTACTCATAGCTAGGCTATCCATCAAATCTCTAGCCCCCATTGGCAAAAGCCAATCTTTATAAAAAGCCAGCATTTCGGCTGTATTTTCCAAAATACCATCAGGCTCAGGCTCAATATCTAAATGAAGAACTTTGCCGGTTTTCTGCTTTATTTCTATGAGTTTTTCTACCACATGAACCATGTGGGTCGTCGATTTAGTAATGGCTCTTTCCAGCTCTTGCTGATTTTTATGCCAATATCTATAGGACAAAGGTGATGTAGATATCCCCCCTTCCATTCCTTCTGGTAGCAGTTCTGCTAATAGTTCAAAAAGTCTAATTGTATAATTTCTACGATCTTTTGTTGTCCAGTCTGGTTGATGAACCTTATCTTTCACTACTTCTCCATGGAAGCCTCCATAAGGGAAGCCATTCATAGTGAATACGTAACAATTATTCGCTGCCAGCCAAGTTTTGAATTTCTGTAATTCCCCATCCACTTTTAGTTCCAAGCTAGCTTTATTGGAGAGCCTCAAACCTATCCCAAATGGGGCATTTTTAGCTGCTTTTAACTGAATATTGGGAATATGATTTTGAAGGTTTTCGAAGGTCTCCCCCCAGCTTTCTCCGGGATGAATATTAGTGCAATATGTTAGATGGGTTCCTTCTTTCAGTTTCATTATCTAAAGTTAATTTTAAGCGTAATCAAGGCTAAATCAATTGGCAATCAATTGGTCTGCCTGAAAGGATTTTAATTTTTCTACCGCAGTGATGATCAGCGATTCATCCATTTCATGTACTTCAACACCTTTACCTAGTTGGTCCAATAGCATAATGGTGAGTTCTCCTCCTAAATGCTCTCTAAACTCTTCTAATCCTTTCAATAACATTTCTCCCGAAAGGACCTCATGGTATAGAGAGAAACCTAATTTCCCAATAAGTGTAACAATTCGATTTAACTCATCTTCAGTCAGCATTCCCTTCAAATAAGAATAAGTAGAATCCAATGCGATCCCCATAGCTACTGCTTCTCCGTGACGGATTTGATAACTGCTCAAGTGCTCCATCTTATGAGCAGCCCAGTGACCAAAGTCCAATGGTCTGGAAGAACCCATTTCAAATGGATCTTTCCCTGCGATATGGTCTAAATGCATTTGAGCGCAACGAACGATCAATTCCTGCATAGGCTCCATCTTTCTATTGGCTAGGTCTTCAGCATGAGCTTCAATCCATTCAAAAAAGCTTAAATCTTTAATAAGAGCTACTTTGATCGCCTCAGAAATCCCAGATCTCCAATCTCTATCATCTAAAGTTAGAAGAAAATTGAAATCGTTTAATACGGCATAAGGTGGGACAAATGTTCCCAGGTAATTTTTCTTACCAAAAAAGTTAATTCCATTTTTGACACCAACGGCGGAATCATTTTGCGATAAAACGGTGGTTGGAATTCTTACTAATCGGATTCCACGGTGGGATACTGCTGCTGCAAATCCTACCATATCCAAAACTGCTCCACCCCCAATAGCCACAATGTATGAATGTCTATCTATCCCATATTGATGAGTTGCTTCAACCACTTGCTCGTAATATGCAGGGTCATTTTTCGATGCTTCTCCTCCGGGAACAATGAGTGGGTCGGCACAAAGCTTAAACTTATCTGAATGTGCTTCAGCATATTCTTTGATTTGATTAAGCAAGTTGGGATGCGCTTCATATACACCACTATCCACCACAAAGTAAACTTTACCTCCTTTTCCGTTGTCAAGTAAATTCGCCAAGGTACCTTCTTCTTTGTCAAAGACATTTTCAGAAAATATTACCTGATAGGTAAAAGGCACGGAAAACGATTGTTCTATTATTCTTTTCATCAATTAATCAATCTAAAACAGGGGCAAAAGGTTCTTTCAGGCTGCAATTTATCGTTTTACTGGAAGGAAAGATTCAAGTCACAGCAAATTTCTTAGCCAACCATAAAGAAATTGGCAGCAAGATTAATACAATCAAAGCATATATCCATCCTGCAAAAGCAGCAGAAAGTGAAGCATTTAGGATAATTAAAGAAATAACAGCTGCTTTCACTGCTTTTCCTATCAATTTAGGTTCTTGCTGTTGGATGGCCTTTAGTAATGGAGGGAAGATCATATAACTGAAGAGTGCAATAAAAGGTAATACTTCTAGCGGTTTATCTCCTATAGAAAAAGCCAAGTATCCTATGACTCCAATGATCAATACATACATGCAGAGACCAGCAAACAAGGCTGACCTATTTTTCCCATGTACCTCTCCTCTACTAATCATGGTGATCGCTGCTACGAAAATCAAAGGTATTAACCCTAAAAACGCATATTTCTCTACCAGGTTAGGCATCACACTTACACCCAAGAGCAAATTACCTGCCCTACAAAGCCCCATATTGATCGGACCAAAGAAGCTTTGGTGCTTTCCCCAATAATCATAGACTACTGCGCAAATAGCCACAGATAAAGCAAGACCTCCCGAAAGCAGACTTACTTGTGCTGCCGCAAATACTCCTATCGCCAATAATAAAAAAGCCATGATTGCAGCGCTTTTCTTAGAAGCTCTACCGCTGGGAATAGGGCGCTCTGGCCGTTCTATCGCATCAAGATCTGCGTCAAACACATCATTAAATGCAACTCCTCCACCATAAAGGCCTATCGTTGACAAAACCAACCATGCCAGATCGAGGAAAAAGTCTGATGAGGTATCAAAGGAAATGAGAACATATCCGGTACCTGCAATAGCAAAACCTGCTAAAATGTCGGCGACCGCAGTCACCACATTAGCAGGTCTTGTTAATTGTAAATGCGCAAAAAACTTTGAATTTGTCATCAATTAATTCTCCACACGGTCACTTGGACCTTCCACTCTTGGGACTTGTCCCCCTCTCAAAACTGAATTTCCAGACATTTTCTTGGTTTGGTCAATAGGCTCAGCATTTAACCAATCTGTTTCTTCCATTTGACCACTTTGACCATATGCTTTCAATGCATTTTCATAGCAAGTCATTTTGATATGCTCCTCAGGAATACCCATTTTCCTCATCAAAGCAGCAGTTTTTGGTACTGCTAAAGGATCTGAAATACCCCAGTCCGCCGCAGAGTCCACGATAATTCTTTCTGGACCATATTGCTTGACAATCTCCACCATTCGCTCACTCCCCATTTTGGTGTGTGGATAAATAGTAAAAGCTGCCCAATACCCTCTATCCAAGACTTCTTTTACAGTTTCTTCATTGTTATGGTCCACAATCACCATGTTGGGAGCTAAACCATGCTCCTCACTTACATCCATGCTTTTTGTGGTTCCCTTCTTCTTATCTCGGTGTGGAGTATGTATCATCACCGGTAAATCCATCTCTTTTGCAAGATCTAATTGCAAACGATAATATTTATCCTCTGCAGCAGTTTGATCATCGTAACCAATTTCTCCGATGGCAACAACTCCTTCTTTTCCTGCATACAACGGAAGTAATTCCATCACTTCTTCAGCCAAGGCCTCATTATTGGCTTCCTTAGAATTCAAACCGATGGTGCAATAATGAACGATTCCAAACTGCTTGGCACGAAACCTTTCCCAACCTACAAGACTACTAAAATAATCTTTGAAACTTGCTGCTTCAGTTCGAGGTTGCCCAAGCCAAAATGCCGGCTCGATTATCGCGACAATCCCGGCTTTTCTCATAGCTTCGTAATCGTCTGTTGTTCTGGAAGTAACGTGAATATGTGGATCTATGAACATTTCCATATCTGCTGATTTTTGTTATTTTTTTAGTCTTCTGGCAAGATCAATTTCGCTCAAAAGCTTCCTGACCTATTGCCTCCCAGGTTATAAACCCTGACTTGATTTTTTCTTCAATTTTAGGATATTGCTTTAACAGAGCTTTAGCCTCCGGATAATCGCTCATATTGCAGGCTAGCAATGCTGCTTTTTGCTCAAGCTCATCTCCTCCTTCTACAACCTTACGGATATCCTGAATATTTTCCTCTGAAATAAAAGGTCCGACAAACCTCCAAAGTTCAGGCATCACATCTCTACCTGCTGCCCATCTCTCATGTGCAAAATCAATAATGATCCCTGCCAGGGCAAGATTTGCACGTTGATCTGAATTTTGAATTTTATAAAGTGGTCTCTGCATAAAGATCGCCTTGACTACCATCTGGTTCCAGGCATCTTCATCAAAATAGGTGGATGGATAAGGGTTATTTAAAGCCACCGCATCAAAAACAGAAGTAATATTTGTTCTCAAGCCTTCTCTAGCTCGGCCTACCATCTCCTTTGAAAAGGGCATCACAGGCAAAGCAGCATAGAGCGCCTCTAATTCATACATGTCGCCAGTTTCAATAATTTTTGAAGCATGGACTTCCAAGAAGTAGCGTCCTTAGCAGGAAACTGAAGTAATAAATAAGTTCTGGCAGCTTGCACCTGATCCCATAACTCCAACTCTAAACCTTGATTAATAGAGGCTATTTCCGCCTTCTCTTCCTCGCTTAACTGGAGGGGATTCCTTTTAAAATACCGGGATACTTGGCTAAACCCTATAAAGAAATCCATCTCCTTTTCCGATAAGATTATTTTCTCTCTCTTTTGAGATAACCACACAATAGACCTCTCTTCGACTTGAGAGCTAAGTGCAGATAAAAGAATTGTTGCTATTGGGTTTACTGAGTTCGGATAAGACATTTCGAACGTTCTGTTTAGAAGGATTAAACAAGCTTTTCAAAGGTAAAGCAATATCTTATTTTTTAATTTTAGAATAATACCAGCGGTCAAAAAACCCCTCTGTTTTACCCCAAAACTGAGAATAATCATGTTTTGAAGATTTTTCTAATAAGATCAAGTCCTTTATGTTATGCTTTCTTTTCTGGAATCGAAACGATTCAAAAAAAGAAAAGATTCCCTATTTCGTCGCTGATTCCTTTTCCTCCTTGTAAAAAGAAAATATTGGATTTTGTGTATGAGATTGCTCCATCAAAGCTTTCAATTCTTCCATCTTTTCTGGGTTTTCGGAAGCTAGGTTCTGAGTCTCTCCCGGATCCTTACTTAAATCATACAATTCCAGCGTTGGCTCATCACTCCCAAAAACTTGAAGCTTGACACCTTTCCAGTTTCCTTGTCTAACTGCCTGCTTACCCCCTTGCTCGTGAAACTCCCAATATAAAAACTCATGCTTTTGCTGATTTCCCTCTCCGAGCAAGGTTGGAAGAAATGAGATTCCATCGATGGATTTCGTGATTTTTTCTCCTCCGATAGCAGCAAAAGTCGGTAACAAATCCCAAAATGCTGAAACATGATCAGTGGTACTTCCTGCTTTGATTTTATTTGGCCACCAAGCGATCATTGGGGCTCTTACTCCTCCTTCATACAAGTCTCTCTTAAATCCTCGGAATTTCCCATTACTGTCAAAAAACTCAGGATCAGCACCACCTTCTCTATGAGCACCATTATCTGAAGTGAAAATGATAACAGTATTTTCCGATAGACCATTGCTCTCCAGCTTTTGCAGAACTTCCCCTACATAGCGGTCAATCCTTTCTACCATAGCAGCAAATGTAGCATGCGGATAGGGTTGAGATTGGTAACCAGGAATACGCATATCAGGCCCATAATCAGCTCCATTCCCGGCCACATAAGGCTTTTCATCTGGGAACATTGCTCGGTATTTCTCCATGATTTCATCATCTGGAGCAGCTAATTCAGCATGAGGTGTGACAATAGGCATAAATAAAAAGAACGGGTTCTCCTTATTCTCATCTATAAACTCAAGCGTTTTCTCTTGGATTAAATCAGGAGCATAATCGCCCTTTGTTGTCCAATCATTTCCTGGCAAGTCAATTTTTTCATCATTATGCCAAAGGTAGGCGGGGTAATACCTATGGGCATATCTTTGACAATTGTAACCGTAAAACTCCTCAAACCCCTGGCTAGCCGGCTCCCCTGTGGACCCAATGAACCCAAGTCCCCACTTACCAAATGCTCCTGTCACATAGCCCGCTTGCTTCATCACTTTGGCTACAGTAAGGACGGAATCAGGCATAGGAAATTGACCCTCTGGTTGCACTTCAGAATTACCTCTAATCGGAGTATGGCCTGTATGCATACCTGTTAAAAACGAAGAACGAGAAGGTGCACAAACGGTAGAACCTGAATAAAAATCGGAGAAAAACATCCCTTCCTTTGCCAATCTATCAATATTGGGGGTTTCTATGTATTCCTGCCCTAAGAATCCTAAATCTCCATACCCCAGGTCATCCGCTAAAATGAAAATGATATTAGGCTTTTCCGGACTGGCCTGTTCCTCTTGTTTTACTTCGCTTTGACAAGAAATCAAGAAAACTGAGAAAAGCAGGGATCCCAGAAGATTGAATATTCGATAATTGGGCTTATTGTTCATAAAATGCTAATTGAAAACACTGAATTAATAAGAAAAGCTCAACCAAGAACAAACTTGATTGAGCCTCTAAATTTATGACATATTTAATAAACTCTACTTTTCTGTCCAATCTACATGGGTATCCTTCCAAGCTCTTTCATTGGCAGATTCAAGGACGGCTTCACAAACCTTTTGGGTCTCGTAAGCATCTTTGAATGTTGGATGGCAAGACTCTCCAGTATCCAAACTTTTAAAGAAGTCTGCTACTTGATGAATAAAGGAATGCTCATAGCCTATAGAAGTCCCTGGAATCCACCATCTATCCATATACGGATGATCTCCATCCGTTACATGGATTGATCTCCATCCACGAACTTGTCCTTCATCATCATGATCAAAATACTCCAGTCGAGTCAAATCATGTAAATCCCAGCGGATAGAAGCATGCTCTCCGTTGATTTCAAAAGTGTATAAGGCTTTATGTCCTCTAGCGTATCGAGTGGCTTCAAACAATCCTAAAGAACCATTATCAAAATGACAATGGAATTGGCAAGCATCATCAATGGTTACTTTTTGTTTTTCTCCACTTCCCTGATGTACTCTTTCTTTGATAAATGTCTCCGTCATCGCAGATACATCTTTGATACCACCATTGATCCACATAGCGGTATCAATACAGTGCGCTAATAAATCGCCTGTTACACCGGAACCCGCTGCAGCTGCATCCAACCTCCAAAGAGCATCTCCTCCTTGTGGCAAATCTGGGCTAATCGTCCAATCCTGTAAGAAGTTAGCTCTATAGTGAAATATCTTACCCAGTTTTCCTGAGGCTACAATCTGCTTTGCCAAAGTCACTGCTGGTACTCTTCTGTAGTTATACCAAACGGTGTTTTTAACTCCTGCTTCCTCTACTGCCTCCACCATAGTTTTCGCTTCTTCCAAAGTTCTTGCCAGTGGCTTTTCACAAAGGATCATTTTACCAGCTTTGGCAGCAGCAATGGCTATTTCTGCATGTTTATCATTGGGCGTACAAATATCAACGGCATCAATATCATCTCTTTCAATGATTTTTTTCCAATCGGTTTCATATGAATCATATCCCCATTGTTCAGCAAAGGCTTTGGCTTTCTCTTCTCTTCTCGAACAGCAAGCTTGAAGGACAGGTCTATGACCATATTCAGAAAAGAAGTCTGCCAACCGCTTATAGCCATTGGTATGAATCCTTCCCATTAATCCGGTACCTATTAATCCTATTCTTATATATTTTTTATCACTCATGATTTATCTCTTTAATATTTTGAATTATTTCTGGACTCATTTAGGAAGTTTCAAGACCAACCATGTGCATCACGCACTTTGATCATAGCTGCCAAAATATCATTCCAGGTTTGTTGGTTCTCCATTACTGAATTTGGGAACATACATCCATCCCAGCAGATGTGTTTGAAGGCTTTTGTCAACTCTCCATTTTCATCTCTGAGCCAATAACCTGCATCATTTGCGATATCTAAAAGTCCATTGGGATCTGTAGCTTGGCAATGGCGCCCTGTTTTATCGTGAGAACCCGAACCAAACACAGATCCATCATTTTGAGCCACATGAAAATCAATGGTCCAAGGTCTTAATTCAGCAGTGATCTTTTTCAAAGCAGCCTTCACCACTTCTCTATCCTTTAAATCTGCACTTTCAGGAATAATGCGATGTTCAGGTGCATTGTACCCTAAAGTGTATAAAAAAGTATGTGACATATCAGCTTGCAAGCCAATATTAGGTCTGTCGACCATTTCAAGAAGCTCTTTCATGTACTTCCAGCTGTGCATAGCTCCCCAACAAATTCACCTTCAGCTGCTAATTTTTCCCCATATCCAGCGGCAATATCACAAGCCTCCCGAAAGGTATCAGCAATAATCTTTGTGTTTCCTGCAGGGTCTTTTGCCCATTCTTCCACCGGTGCAGCCGAATCAATTCTAACTACCCCATAATGCCTAACTCCCAATTCATTTAATTGCTTCCCAAACTCACACGATTTCTTAACCATATCAAGAAAAGTCTTCCTTTGGTCAGCTGTTCCCATGGCGGATCCTGCCCAAATGGGTGCCACCATAGAACCTATATTCAAATTTAATTTAGATACTTTATCCGCTAACTTTTTAGGTTCATCTGGATTATCTAGATCAAAATGAGGCTCCAACAGGCCAATATCTAGCCCATCAAATTTCACTCCGTTCACTTCCGCCTTTGCTGTCATTTCCAGCATGGTATCAAAAGGAATCACAGGCTCCGAATCCGGCCCTTTACCTACTAATCCTGGCCAAGTTGCGTTATGTAGTTTTGGAAAATTGTTCATAGTCAAAAATGGGTTATTTGTTATTGCATTAGTTTATTTTCAAGTGAAAGGAAAATTGCTATTCCACCACTTTTAAATCTGGATTATCAGGACCAAAATGTTTTAACATGACAATTGGATCTGTTTTGGAAAGATTTGTGATTTTCACTCCTGCGTTTGCTGCCTCTTCTGAAACAAAATACTCGTCATGTGTCAATTGACCAAAGCGAATCAAAGATGGAGTTTCTATGTCCCAAGTCCCCATCGTACCATGGCCTTGCATCATGATCATTCCATAAGCCGCGCTGTCCTTGATAGTCACAGTCTCACCAGGGAAAATGGTCAGCTCTTTGGCACTGTAGTCATGAGATCGGTAGCAAATCCACTTATCATCATACCCATCTGCATTCATTTGAGCTCTGTCTTTCACAGGAATCGGCTCCATGTATCGGGTTTCTAATAAATTAGGATTCACATTCAATTCCCAGTCAATCATTTCCACCAATAAATCATAATCTCCTACTCGATCTTTTGGAGTAGCATTCCATAGTAACTCCTCTGGAATTATCGCCTCATTAACCAGGGATTGGTACATGGCAAAAATATCTGATGCCTTTTGTGGCTCATAAGTACATAAACTTCCCGGTGCATGTAGCATGCCCGGGGGAACATCCCAACCTGTTCCTGGCTGAAGCTTAAATGCCTGAGAATAATTGGTGATTTTATTATCTCCCACATTGAAATTCATCAAGCACTCTTTTATTTGCTCTTTGGTAGTCCCTGGAGCAATTCCGAAAAAGGTATATGGGAAATCTCCACCATGATTATTTAGCTGCGGAGGATAATAATAAGCTTCAGGCTTTCCATTTTGCCCGGTTAACTTACCAAATTCATCACTCGGATGAATATGATGGGGTAGCGGCCCCATGTTGTCAAAAAACTTAGAATACATCGGCCAAGCTTTGTACTTGTTCCAAAGCCTATCTCCGATTATTTTACCTCCCAATTCATCAATAGCATCTTTTAAGAGAAACAATTCGGTCTTTCCGCCATCTTCAAAAGCTATATGACTTAACCCTTCATTCTTACTTGTCAAAGGGCCATTTTCTGCTGGAGTTGTTGATGAAAACCAGCGCTCATCAATCCCACCTCTTGCACCTCCAAGACTATAGTAATCATCAGGATGTAATTTTATTCTCCTCCCTGGTACACAGAATGACCGTGGGACCCAAGTCGGGGTTAATCTAAGTATCCCCTCTCCTTGTTCGAGGGCTTTTTTTGCTAAACTCATGGGTTTATTGATTTGTATTGTATAGTTCTAAGTTTAAAATTCTTTTACATCATCTCCCGTAAGTACTTCCAGTTTTAGATGATAGGCTTTACTTTCTCCGGGCTTCAATTGAATCAATGTTCCGTTTTCTCTCGCCGCCCCTTGTCCAATAGGTGGATTAGTCGCTGGCTCTAAAGCGGTAACGTATTCATTTTTACCCCAATGTTGCCAATGGATTAACCATGGCAGTTGCTCTTTTGAAAAACTGATTTTTAGAGCAAGTGCCAACTGGTCATTTGCAAATCCACAAGTTACTTGAGAATTCTCATCCTCTTTGGGCTGAATAAATGCGACATCTTCCCCAAACCCTACATGTTCCTCTAGTGGTGGAGCACATTTAGTAAACTTGTGTTCCTTATTAAAAGCAGTGTTATTTTCATCATTTGATTTGGGAACGATCTCCCCATTCCAAATAATTCTTGTATCCTCATCGATTAGTGGCCAACCACAATTGATATGATAGAGTAACATATGAGGTGCTAAAGTATTTCCTTTATTCACGACTGTATCCTCAACATGAATTGCAGCCTCCCCGAGCTTCCCTGAAATCTTCCTTGTCAGTTCGAGGCTAGGTCCAAAAGTGCTGGTTTCCCTGATTTTCCCTACAAGCTCAAAGCTTAAATCACCTGAACTTAAATCTGGATTTTTGATGGAAATCAGCTCCCCAGGGATATTACTGAAGTTTCCATGTAATCCTCTCTCTCCCAATTCATCTGAATTAGGTGGTCCTGCATTGGATAGTCCACAAGTAGTCAATATCCCTCCGCCAAAAGTCCTTAACCAATCAATTCCCTTATTTGAAAAAGGTTGCGGAGCAAAAACCCCAGCATGACTGATCCATGAAAGACTACTCTCATTATAGAAGCAATCCAAAATATCAAAACCTCTATCCAACAACACTTTATATCGAAGCCCAGTCCCTGTATTAATCCAAGCGACTCTAACACCTCTCCCAAGTCCATTATCAAGAACAGAAGTTTCTATCCCTCCTAATTGATGAGCATTGGATATTTTGTGCTTCCAGGGTTCTATTTGTGCTATTTTGGGTGAATTCATCTTCTATAATAAGGTCATAATTTCTAATTCTGAGTCCTAAATCCCATCCTGTAGTGTCAGGTTTTAAAAGTTAATTCTATCCACCAGACTTATCAAGAATAGGTTGATCAATGGTCAAATAATTAGTTAAAAAAAAACACCGGTAAAACAGATCGTTTTCCGGTGCTTTCAACCTCAACAATTAATAAATTCCCAATCTTATTAATCCATCTTCAATAGTAAGTCTTTGTACTCTACTTTCATCGGTGGTCCTACATGGACTTGAACACCCAAAAAGCCTTTTGCCGAAAAGTTTGCAGGATCATCGTCTACAACCTCACTCATCAAAATTCCATTGACATAGTGTTTTAAAACATTCCCTTTGGCCACGATATGAATATCATTCCAGCCTTCGAAATTGATTTTCTTCTTCAGCTCATCTCGATCACCTAGTTCTTCGGTCACATGGAGACCTTTCCATGCATTTCTTTCTACATAATCTCTCAAATTCCCATTTGGACTAGGCTGAGGTGTGATTTTAGTCTTCTGTCCACGATATGCCAAAGTGGTGCGCTTACGCTCCTCATAATTCTGACCGGTATAATTGATCTTTCCATCGATATCAGCTTGGTAACCTTTGAGTGCATAAGGAACATCTTCCACCATATCACTTCGATAGTTGATCCCTGAATTCCCGGATTCAGAAATTCTAAATTTTGCTTTCAGCTCAAAATCTCCCGGCTGACCTCCCTGCCAAATCAAAAAGGTATTGGCTTTTAACAGGGTCTCGGGTGTGATCAAGCCAACTATTGCTCCATCCTGAACAGACCAATAAGTAGGATCTCCTTTCCAGCCATCCAGCGATTTTCCATCAAAAATGGATTTAAAACCAGATTGGTCTTCAGGAAAGACTGACTCAGTATTTTTGGCTGGAATCATGCTCATCAATAAGCCAAAAACTATTGTTGGCAAGATTCCAATTAATAAATAATTTACTTTTTTCATTTTTAATTAGTCTTCTGAATTGGACGTACCTTCTTGAAAGACTGGGCTATCTGGATTTCCACCTGAAACTAGATAGGCCATCAAGTCTTTCAACTCTTCTTCATTTAATCTATTGATCATTCCTGGAAGCATGATAGAAACATCAGAAGTTTTAACTGCCGATACACTTGATTTTGGAACAGTCCTGATCGTCTCAGGAGCAAATGGATTTTGCGAAACATAATAATTTGCATCATCCTCATTTGTTACTCTTCCCACCACAGAATTCCCATCGTTCAACACCAATGCAGTTGCAGCATATTGATCAGAAATCACTTTACTCGGATTAATAATTGCATCCAAAATATCTTTGGGTGAAAAACGAGTTCCCAGTTGTGTTAAATCAGGACCGATAATTCCTCCTTCTCCTTGCATGGTATGGCAAGACTGACATAAAGTAGCTGCGTACATTGCTTTTCCTTTCACATAATCCCTTCCCGATAGATTTTCCACCAATGGCTCAGCTTCTTCTAAAGTCCACCTTCTTCCTGGGCCTTCAGGCTGAATATCTGATTGGACGATATCATTTCCATTTCCTGTCAATAGCGCTGCCCCCGACATCTCATCATATTTAGCCATTTCTGAGGAGGCGACATGAGACAAGGCCATTTTTCTAGCTCTATCCACAAATCCTACATAACTTCTACCGCCTTTATAATTGAAGGCATTTCTGATCCAAGTAAAATATTTATCATGCAGTTCAGGAGTCCAGCCCTTTTCAGCACCACCTAATACAACTGCTAGATAGGTTTGTTGAGCAGGAGGAACATTCGCCAGCATATTGGCAATATCCATTCCATATTGTGGGTTTCTCATGATCAGGTCAGAGGATGAGGTAAATGTCTTTTGATAATTCTCATCATCTTTTGCATTATCAAGTAAGGCAATTGTTTTGCTTACAGCATCAGGTGCTCCTGTATATGAAAGCAGCTTAGCCAATTCTCTATCCAAATTATTATTTCCTGAAGGGTAATTAGGATTTAGGTAATCAATAACTTTTGGGAAGGAAGCTTTGGAAGAGTTTTCAAATCTGAAAAGCGTTAATTCAATTGCTCTCAAAATATTTTGCTTCCCTTTCTCGTCCAATGAGCCATAATCAATACTTGTCAACTTATCCAACAATGGCGTTGCATCACTGGCATCCCCATGTCTAGCAATAGCGATAGCCGCTTGAATTGCGACGTTTGGATCTTCTTCTGCCAATGCTTTAGCTTTCCATTCGCTTATCGGCTGGTGTTCTACGGCTACTCTTGCAGCATACTGAACAAACCGATCTTCATGACCAAGATAAGGCCAGGCTTCTTCTATCGCTCCCGCCTTTGGGCCACCACTATGGTAAGCTTCCAATTTTCTTCTAATATTATGCTCTTCTGTAAGCGTTTGCTTTGAAACTGTTCCAGCTGCCTCATCTCCATCATAATACACTCGGTACAGATCAGACTCCAACCTTCTACCTCCTGTAAGGAAATACATTGATCCATCAGGCCCAAATTCACCATCTGTTAAGGGCAGAGGAGATCCTGAAATAAATTCTTCTGCTTTGGCATCGTAATAACCTCCTTCAGGAGTCAAGGTGGTAGCGTAGATAATTCCAAAACTCCAATCAAAAGTGTAAAGAGCTTTTTTGTATTTATCAGGAAAATTAGAATTGGTTCCAAACATCACGTTGGTTGGTGATCCCTGTCCAATATTCAATGCTGCAGGTAAGTTGTCAGGATAATTCGGAGACCATTTCTGATTACCGGTTCTCCACCCAAATTCAGCTCCACTTGGCACATAACAAATTCTTGTTGGTCGATACCAAGGCATTCCAAAATCCCATTCCATATCAGAATCATAGGTAAATAAATCACCGTTCTCATTGAATGCGATATCAAATTCATTTCTGAATCCGGCAGCAAAAAGCTCCCAGCTCTTCCCTTCAGGATCCGTCTTTGCTATCCAGCCTCCAGGAGCCATTCTATTGTTTGCGTGGCCACGTGGATCTTTAATTTCTGGAAAAAGATTATCTCTGTCCCAAACATTTGGAAGTCTATAGCTGTCCATTTCTGGAACATCTACATGGTTACCAGCAGAAATATAAATCGATTGACCATCAGGTGATAAAATCATACTATGAGGACCATGCTCTCCTGGATCCCCACTAAAAAGTTTGATCATTTCAACTTTGTCGTACTGATCATCCCCATTGCTATCCTGGATTCTATACATTCCAGTAGTTTTTTCAAACTCATCATTCCCCCTATGATTCACCATAACATACACGGAGTTAAATGCATAAAGCAAACCTTGAGCATATCCCATTCCCAGCTTGCCCCCAGTTTCATTTCCTACTACTAACTTTTCTACTTTAGGAGCTAATGAATCTGATCCAATGGCAGGTATGGTCAATCTATAGAGCCCACCATATTGATCTGCCGTGATCATTCGACCCTTGTCATCAAAGGTCATGGCAACCCAAGAGCCTTGGTCATTTTCACCAGGACTGTAAATATGTTCTGCAACAAACCCCGGAGGCAATTTTAATTTTTCAACCTTCGGGTGTAAAGGTTTTTGTTCTTCTTTTTTGGCACAAGAAAAAACTCCAAATACACATAGGGAGTACATCAGAATTTTGGCCAAATGATTTTTATGATTCATAGGATAAATGGGAATAAATTGAATTGATAATAGTTAAAGAACTTAATCAAAGAACAAATTTTCCGTAAGAAATACACGGATAAATACAAGAACGGTAGTATAAAGTAATTGACCCCTGCCTGTAACAATTTCTTGCTACGAGCAAGGGCAACCACCAATCTATCTATCTTTTAGAAGTAAGGACTGAGATCAGACTCAGCAGCAGGGTATGCATAAAACTTACTTAGGTTTGTAAATGCATTTGATCTTGGAACGGCACCTTCAATTGGAGGATAGTAATAGTCCAGAGGATTGGCAATAATTCTCTGTCCATATGGTCTAATAATCTCTTCAATTCTATCCGTTCTCTGTATATCAAACCATCTTTTGTTTTCAAAAGCTAGCTCTACTCTTCTTTCTTTAAAGATCGCTTCTCTCAATTCTGCTTGTCCTGAAGCAGTGGTAGCATCAAGACCTGCTCTCTCTCTTACTTGGTTTAAATAGGCAGCAGCTTCTCCAGACTTACCTTGCTCATTTAGTATTTCAGCCATAAACAATAAAACCTCTGCATAGCGATAAACCACCCAGTTGGTACCGGTGTTATTGTGCTGAGAATGTTGCTTTGCGTGTTTCTTGATATATGGATAAGTCTTATCATCCCTGAAACTTCCAGACAAGAACACATAACCAATCGAAGCCTCTTCTCTTAAATCACCTTCTTCATAAGCCGCAATAATATCTGGAGTAGGGATATTATTTCCTTCTCCATCTATGTTTTGAGGATTACTTGTGCCCATGATTGGCTGCAATTCATCTGCACTAATAGGTCTTGGCATGAATTGATAGATAAAATTACCATTCAATCCCGCTGCACCCTCTATAAACTGAACTTCGAAAACAGATTCAGAATTGTTTTTATTAGAAGTATTTCCAGGGAATGCCATCGCATAATCAGCCATTAGCATATATTCTCCACCTGTCACAACAGGAGTTAGAACTTGCTCTGCATCAGACCATTTCTTCTGGTTTATAAATACATTCGCTAGCAAAGTTCTGGCAGCTCCTTCCGTTGCTCTTCCAGGCTCTTGTGCTGATTTTTTAGGAAGCAAAGGAATAGCTGCCTGTAAATCTTGCTCTATCTGCGCATAAATTTCTGATTCAGGAGAAAGGTCCAAAGCTGCTTCTTCTCTAGTAGCTACCGGAGTCAAGTGTAATGGTACACTTCCAAAATACCTTGCTAATTCGAAGTAGGCATAAGCTCTTAAAAATAGAGCCTGACCTTTGACATTATCTTTGGCAGATTGGTCAAATTCAACATCATCGATGACAGCAAGAATTTGATTTGTTCTGGAAATAATCAAATAATCCTGTCTCCATTGGTTCAGAACATGGGTATTTGCCGAAGTCCCGTTGGATTCAGGAATAGAGAAATCCGCAATATCTTCTTGGTTATCCGTAGCACCAAATAGTACATTTCTGGCGTAATAGGTGTTATCTGAGTGCATTTCCCCTAAAAGCCAAGCCCGATCATTTATAATCGTTCTAAGCGGAACGTATGCTGCATTGACAGCTTGCTCAAAATCATTTTGATTCTTAAAAAAGGTAGCAGAACTCAATTGAGTTTCAGGTACTACCGTTAGAAAATCTTCACAGCCAGTCAATAAAATACATGCTACTGCAAAGCCTAATATATGTTTTTTCATTTTTTCTTCAGTTTGATTTTTACTAATGAGATGGGATCAATCAAAAGGTGATATTTACACCAAATGTGATAGTTCTAGGAACTGGATAACCAGCCAAATCAATTCCTGGGCTTAAGTTTCCACCATCTCCCTGGCCATTGTTCTGCATACTAACCTCTGGGTTAGACCCACCCCAATACTTGGTAAAAACCCACATGTTTTGTCCTGAGGCATAAAGACGAGCAGATTTTATCGCTTTTGGTAAATTCGTGAAATTATACCCTACTGTAATGTTTCTAATTGTGAAATAAGAAGCATCCCAAACAAAATTACTGTTAGGCCAGTCACGCTCAATACCGGTTACGTTACCTCCACCGACAGTAGTACCAAAAATTCCTTCACCAGGATTTTCTGGAGATCTGAAACGGTCTGCAACTTTAGCCACCATATTAAATACCCCATCTAGGTTAGCTGTGGAGTAAAGGTGTCTCATATACAACTGATTTCCATGAGATCCTGATGCTACGATACTTGCATCCCAATTCTTCCACTTGAAGTTGTTAGTAAAACCGTAAACAAAATCAGGGAAAGGATTTCCGATGATTGTTCTATCATCATTATCACCTCCATAGGTAATCACACCATCACCATTAATATCAGCAAGCTTAATACTACCAACTGTTGATCTACCAGGAATCACTGGAGAATTTGCCAAATCCTCTGCATTGGCATAATTTCCTAATTTCTGCAATCCATAAAACTGGCCGAATGGCTGTCCTACTTGCGTGATATGTGCATATCCATAAACTCGGTCGATTCCATCAGCAAGTTCTAATACTTCATTTCTGTTGATGGATAAGTTAGCATTCGTAGTCCATCTAAATTGTCCAGTTGTATTCACGGTATTGATCGTGAATTCATGTCCCCAGAACTTAATTTCACCGATGTTATCATTGAAATTCGTGAAACCGGATTCTTGTGGTACCTGAACCGCATACAATAAGTTGGTGGTGTTCTTGGTATAGTAATCATAACCAAAAGTCACTCGATCATCCCATAGGCCTAAATCCAGTCCAATATCAAATTGAGCTGTGGTTTCCCAACCAAGATTGGTATTGCTTAAAGAAGTAACTGCTGCACCTGGCACTACATTGTTATCAAAGGCTGCGTTGATGGTATTATTCACCAAAGCATATTGAGTGTAGTTACCGATATTATTGTTACCTGTCACCCCGAAACTCGCTCTTAATTTCAAAAAGGAAACAGTTGAGCTAGTATTTAAGAAGCTTTCATCAGATAAAACCCAACCTACAGATGTAGAAGGGAAAATACCCCATCGATTATCTTCTCCAAATCTGGAAGAACCATCACCTCTCACTGCCGCGGTAAACAAGTACTTACCTTTGTAATTATAGGTCAATCTTGAGAAAATAGAAGTCAATGACCATTCGTCTACATCAGAAAGTGTCCCACCTCTATTGATATTGATTGCTCCCTGAATTGTTGGAAGCCGATCATCTGCGTAGGTATCAGCTTGAATTCTAGTTCTGTCTCTTCTAAACTTTTGATTAGAAAAACCAGCCAATACTTCAAAGTTATGATCACCAATATTATTAGTGTAAGTCGCAATGTTTTCATTCAACCATGATAAGTCTCGATAATTATCTCTGATCGAAACTGCAACTGTTGGGATTGAAACGTTAATTCTGTTAGTTGCTGTAGAAGGGTTAAAGAAGAAATAATTTGAATTTCTAATTTCTGTATTAAAGGTCGATTTCAAAGAAAGCCCCTTAATTGGTCTCCATTCAGCATAAGTATTTGCCAAAATATTTACCCTCTTTGTCTGATTGGTAATTTCGTCGGCAGATCTCAACCAGTTTGGATAGGCGAAGATATTTCCTGTCTCAGCTGGGAATCGATTGAAATAAGTCAAGTCGCCATTTTCATCATAAATATCCATCACTGGCCAAGTGTGAAGGGCATTGAATAAAATACCTGTTCCTCTAGAACCATCCGTTTGTGGAGTATTGTCTACGATGTAGCTTGGTGCCACATTCAAACCAATCGAAACCTTGTCAGACACAGTGTAATCTGTGTTCATTCTAATAGAATATCTCTCATAATCTGTATTTCTAACTACCCCTTTTTGATCAAAAACACCTGCTACGATCGCAGTATTTACTTTTTCCTTATTAGAAGTAATAGTCAGGTTGTAGTTAGTAATTGGTGCAGTTTCCAACATGGCACCATACCAATCGTTGTTTTTATCTCTAAAATCCGATGGGTTTTGAAAGATTGCCGGTACTTGCTGTCCTGCATCTTCATAATATTCTTTCTTAAACTGAGCAAACTCCTCAGCATTTAACATTTCAAGTCTTCCATTTTCAGGAACCTTTTGAAAACCTGTGTATACATTCAGATTCACATTTGTCTGACCAACTTTCCCTTTTTTAGTTGTGATCAAAACAACGCCATTGGCGGCTCTTGAACCATAAAGAGAAGTAGAAGCTGCATCTTTCAAAATTGTAATATCCTGAATTTCGTCAGGGTTGAGTGTATTGATATCACCTGTAATCGGGAAACCATCCACTACATATAAAGGGTCACTACCTCCTGAAACAGACAATTGGCCACGGATTCGGACATTCATTCCTTGTCCTGGTTTACCAGTTGTCTGGTTGATCTGAACACCAGCAAGTTTACCTTGTAATTTTTGAGCTGTGGTAGTTACCGGCATATCCTTCAATTCATCTTCACTGATGGTTTGAATAGCTCCGGTCACTTCCTTTTTAATTTGACTACCATAACCTACCACGACCACCTCAGATAGATCTGACATGGAAGATTCGATGGTTACATCGTAATTGGTTTTTCCAGCTTCAACGGTTACTTCTGAAGGAGTATACCCTATAAAGGAAAATACTAACACATTTCCTGGAGAGGCTTCAATATTAAAAACACCATCAATATCGGTGACGGTTCCTACCTGCGTTCCTTTAATCATCACGGTTGCACCTGGTACTGGCTCCCCCGTTTCATCTATGACTGTTCCACGCACACTTGAGGACTGTGAATAAGCAGTTAGATTAAAGGATAGAACAATAAACAGAAGCAAATAAAAATGCTTCTTACATAATAGATAATGGTTCTTCATAGAATTTTGGGTTAATGTTAACAAGCGGTAATTTCTTTGAATTAAGCATTAATACACACAACACCTATCCTGTCGCATCCTGAAATAAGAAATTATATTTCGCTAAAAAACAACAGGACAGAACAGGATAGATATAGCTGTTTTATGAAGTATTTAAAATTATATAAGAGTTATTATATAAAACTTAAAAAAACAGCTTCATCAATATCAAAATTCACATTTAGAAAATTTATCAAAACTTTAAAAAATACAATCCCCTAATTACCAACACTTTTCATCATTCTCAAGAGTTTTATTGAAAATAACTAAACATTATTTTTTCTCTGAACTTCAAAACATATTAAAATATCAACCCTATACCATTTATAATCATTTTTTTCCTTATATAAACACAAATAACAATTAACAACACAGTATAGAACAGGATAGCGAGCAAACATTTTGCTCCTAAATTGATTGTTTACTTGCATCTCTTATTTAAACCCAAAATAAATGACAATAAAAAATAATGAATTCAACCATGTCAGCTTTTTATGGGATGATAAAAAAGCTGCCGAAATGGAGGGAAATGAAGTAGACCTATTGATCTATAGATCCAATATCCTGGGAGCTGACCTGCGAATCACCAATTACGGTGGGGGAAACACCAGCTGTAAAACCTATGAAGCAGATCCTCTTTCCAAGGAAACCGTGGAAGTGATGTGGGTCAAAGGTTCCGGTGGGGACATCGGTACCCTCAAAAAGGCAGGTTTGGCCGGACTTTACGTAGACAAGCTCCGAGCTCTCAAAGGAATCTATCGGGGGATTGAATTTGAAGATGAGATGGTGGGACTTTTTAACCACTGTATCTACGACCTGGACTCCAAGGCCCCTTCCATCGACACCCCTTTGCACGCATTTTTGCCTTTCAAACATATCGATCACCTGCATCCTGATGCAGCCATTGCCATTGCCGCTTCCAAAGACGGGGAGAAGATCACTCAGGAACTCTGGAAAGGTCAGATTGCCTGGGTACCCTGGCAGCGTCCGGGCTTTGACCTGGGACTTCAGCTCAAGCAGGCTCTTGATGAGAATCCGGGAATCCGCGGTATCATGCTCGGTGGACACGGGCTCTTCACCTGGGGTGACACCTCCTTTGAATGCTATATCAACAGTCTGGAAGTAATTGAAACGGCTTCCGCTTATCTAGAAGAAAACTACGGGAAGAACAGACCGGTCTTCGGCGGAACCAAAGTAAGCTCTCTACCTGCAGAACAGCGTGCCTCTCAGGCAGCGCTACTGGCCCCTGTGCTTCGTGGTCTTGCTTCTTCAGAAAAGAAGATGGTCGGCACCTTTGCTGATACAGAAGTGGTGTTGCAGTTCATCAACTCACATGACCTGGGCAAACTCGCTCCTATGGGAACTTCCTGTCCGGATCACTTCCTGCGTACCAAAATCTCTCCGCTGGTTTTAGACATTCCTGCAGACACAGATCTTTCGGATCCGAATGCCCTGAAGGCTGATCTGGAAAAAGAATTTCAGGCTTACCGCGAGCGGTATGCCGAGTATTACGAAAAGCATAAGCATCCCAATTCTCCGGGAATGAGGGATCCTAATCCTGTCATCATCTTATGGCCGGGTGTGGGACTCTTCTCCTTTGCCAAGGACAAGCAGACTTCACGGGTGGCTTCTGAGTTTTACATCAACGCCATCAATGTCATGAGAGGTGCCGAAGCTGTTTCCTCTTACGTTTCCCTACCCTTACAGGAAGCTTTCGACATCGAATACTGGTTATTGGAAGAAGCCAAGCTTCAGCGTATGCCTAAGGAAAAGCCATTATCCAGAAGGATTGCCCTGATTACCGGAAGTGCCGGAGGAATCGGAAAAGGAATAGCAGAGAAATTCATCCAGGAAGGGGCCTGCGTCGTGGTGACCGATATCAATGCGGACAGACTTGCAGAAACCGAAGCTGAGATGATGAAAAAATATGGAAAAGACGTCTTCCTTGGGGTAACCCTGGACGTGACTGATCCAAAGAGTCTCCAAAATGCCATGCAGGCTATCTGTTTAAAATACGGGGGAATCGACATCATTGTAAACAATGCGGGTATCTCCATCTCCAAGGCTTTTGAAGATCATACCGATCAGGACTGGAACAAGCTTCTTGACATTTTGGTCAAAGGGCAGTTTGAAGTTTCCCAGGCCGGAGTAAGCATCTTGAAGCAGCAGGCATTCGGAGGAGATATCCTGAACATCGTCAGTAAAAATGCCTTGGTGGCTGGACCTAAGAACGTTGCTTACGGAACGGCAAAAGCAGCCCAGCTGCACATGTCCAGACTCATGGCTGCCGAACTGGGACCTGAAAAAATCCGTGTCAACGTGGTCAACCCCGATGCGGTAATCGAAAACTCAAACATCTGGGAAGGTGGATGGGCCGAAAACAGAGCCAAAGCCTATGGCATCGAAGTCAAAGAACTCCCTGCTTACTATGCCAACAGAACCCTGCTCAAAGAATCCGTGAAAACTTCGGATATCGCTGATGCTGCCTTTGCCTTCGTATCCGGAATGCTCGATAAAACAACTGGAAATATGCTCAATGTGGATGGTGGGCTAGCGCCTGCTTTCCCGAGATAATTCATCGGTAAACCATAAAAAAGCCAACATTAGAGTTGGCTTTTTTTATTTCACTTCATTGGACACCATTATTTTATAGGAGAAAATGGCAAAGGCTTAAAAAATGTAGCATCAACTTTTTCTACAATCTTTCCATTTTCTTCAGAAGCATCTCTTGCTTTTACCCAATCAGGATCTTTTAAAAAGGCTTGAAACGCTGCTTCAAATGATTCCTGATCTTCATGTCCTAAAAGATATACCAACTTAGATTGCCCTCCATCCTTCTCTTTGGATATCCAATAGGGATAATTTTTCAAGCCTTGTCTTGCAAACAACTCTTGAGTATGATCTTTAAACCTAGCGATTAAGTTATCCAACTTCCCATCAAAACAAGTGTAAATCCGTAGTTGAAAAATCCCACTATTGTCTGGAATAGGAGAAGAATTTAATCCTGGAGCCAAAGTCATAAACGTTTGATCTACTCTTGAAACTAAAGGACCATCAACCCTAGATTCACTGAATACTTTTTGCCATTCAGGATCATTCCCAAATTGCTGCCACATTTGATCCCTAGCAGCTTCATCAGGGTAACCCAAAATATAGGTCAAGGAATTATCTTCATTTTCAGTTGGGACCAAGTAAATAACATTCTCCATCCCAACTCTTTCGAAAATACGCATGGTATGATCTTCAAACCTTTTGATCAAAGCAGGAAGTTTACCGGGATTAGCATAATATTTTCGAATTTCGAAGTATGTCGAATTAAGGGTTTCTCCTTGCTGTGCCATAGAACAAAAACTACTTAAAATGAAGAATAGAGCAATCGTCAAACGTAATTTCATAGGTTATTTCTTTAGGGTTTGTTTTATTATTTCTTCCAGGCTTTTATGAGTCCTGGCAACATCACAAGGGAAATGATCAATAAGCCAAAGGATTCTCTGGACTCTTCCATAAAATCATTTTTCATGCTAAGATTATGTTGCTCCACTTCTTGGGAAACCCAGCTTCCAACTTCCCCTTGCCAATAGAGCGCTGCTCCAACCAGACAAACTACCACCACCACTGTCAAAGGAATTTTCGGGAAAATGCCTTTAAATCCTAACAGGCAAAAAATAATTGCGACAACATAAACACTTACCCAGAGTTCCGGATCGGGGTCATTAATCTGCCAATATGCAAAAAGAGCGAATAATACCGCCCAGATTCCATAAAACACTTTATTGAAAGTCATAAGTAAAATGGTTTTTGATCAAATCTACTGAAAACCATCAAAATTACTTATTTTAATGCTGCAAACGGTTTAGAAATTTCAAAAGAATATTCTTGAGGGGTTAAAACCACTATTTTTACTACATGCTAACTTCGTTAAAGAGAATTTTAACATTCGCTTTCTTCCTCTTACTAAGTGTAGGTGCATTTGCCCAATCGGGAGACACAACGGCCAAAGACACGATCAACAGCACGCTAGCTGACAGCCTCCAAAAACCGAAGGTATACCCAGTGGTATTTTATGAAGACACCTTGTTTTACATTGGAGCAAAGCTAGGCCCTTTTTCACAAGAGGAAAGGGCTACTAATTTTTCAAATAAACTAGACCTTTTACTCGATGCTGAAAGTCTAGACACCACCTTGTTGAGCTTGAGCCAAGATGAGGTTGCAATTGAAATCTTACATGGAGATATCATCTTAGGGAGCGTAACGGCTCAGGATGCTGCATTTATAGGTAATGATCAAGAAGAGATCGCTGAATTCTACATCCAATCAATAAAGGATTCCTATGCTGCAAATCATAATAACAGATCCTTTATTCAAAATTTAACCAGAACAGGCTTACTGATAGGGGTGATTATAATAGTCATCTTGCTGGTAAGATTCATCAATAAAGGTTTCAACAAATTGATTGATTTTATCCTAAGGAGGTGGCATCATTATTTTAAAGGGATCAAGGTCAGAGACTTCGAGCTGCTATCAGCAGAAAGGGAAGAAAGGGTATTAAAAACTCTCATGAGGGTGGTTAAAATTCTGCTTATCATAATCCTATTATATCTCGCCCTTCCCTTAGTATTTAGCATTTTCCCTACTACCAAAAGACTGGCCAGCGTTCTCCTTGGATATGTAACCAACCCATTAGTTTCCTTTTTCTATTCCTTTTTCAGCTATCTACCTGACCTATTTACCATTTTAGTGATCGTCGTAATCACCTATTACATTGGTCAGTTTATCAGCTTTATTTCTGAAGAGATCGAAAGAGGAAATCTTCGATTACCAGGTTTTTACCCAGAATGGGCTAAGCCGACATTTAATTTGGTTAAAATTATTGTTTTTGCCTTTTCTTTTATTGTCATATTCCCCTACCTCCCAGGTTCAGATTCTCCTGCTTTTCAAGGGGTAAGTGTATTTTTAGGCTTATTGATTTCCTTAGGCTCATCATCAGCCATCAGTAATATCATCGCCGGCTTAGTTATTATTTATATGCGGGCATTTAAAATTGGGGACAGGGTAAAAATAGGGGATACAACGGGCGATGTGATCGAAAAAACGATGCTTGTCACTCGCTTACGAACCATAAAAAATGAGGAAGTAACCATTCCTAATTCGTCAATTCTAAATGGAAACACGATTAATTACTCCGTAGAAGATCATGGAGCCGGTTTGATTTTACACAGCACTGTGACCATAGGCTATGATGTTCCCTGGAGAAAAGTCCATGAATTACTGATCGGGGCGGCACTGGAAGTTGAAAGTATCATCAAAGAACCCAAGCCATTTGTACTTCAAACCAGCCTTGATGATTACTATGTCAGCTACCAGATAAATGCATATACTGCAAACACAAAAATAGCCGCGAAAAGCTATTCCGATTTACATGCAAATATCCAAGATGCTTTTCAAAATGCAGGCGTAGAAATCATGTCTCCACATTATCGCGCACAAAGAGATGGTAATGAATTAACTATTCCACCTACCTATATTCCTGAAGAGAAAAAACCCGAAAAAGAAGAAAAGAAAGCTGAAGAGCCAAAGGGAAACTCAGAATCACCACCGGAGGATGATTCTATTCAAGGAATGGACGATGCCACTTACTCTTAAGTTGTACGAGATTGAAAATTCAGCAAGCCGAAACAGAATTAGATTTAGTAGGAATATTAGACCTTCAAAGGGAAAACCTATTGCAAAATATTTCTGAAGAAGAGAAAAATGAACAAGGGTTTGTCCGAGTAGAACATAATTTAGAATTATTATCTAAACTCAATTCCATAGAGCAACACCTTATAGCCAAGAAAGGAGATCAAGTGGTGGCTTATGTTTTAGCTATGACCAAGACCTCAAGAGCAGATGTTCCTATGCTCGTCCCAATGTTTGAACAATTTGATAAAATACAATTCAAAAACCGGCCTATCAAAGATTACAATTACATAACCGTGGGACAGGTATGCATTGGAAAAACACATCGAGGTCAAGGACTATTCTCCCAATGCTATCAAGCTTACAAATCCTTTTTTGCCAGCAAATATGATTTTGCTATCACAGAAATCTCACTTTCCAACCTCCGATCTTTAAAAGCCCATCAAAAAATGGGATTTGAAACGATTCACCTGTTTAAAGATGAATTTGAAACCTGGGCCATTGTATTATGGGACTGGACAGACCTTTAGATTTACTTCAATTGAATCCTTAACAAGTCCATATCTGCGGTCATGTACAAGTAATTTTCATCCGCATCAAACGTACAATTTGAAGTAGCTCTTTCTGTCTTTATTGTCCCTAAATGCTTTCCTTCCGGGCTAATGATCAAGATGCCTCCTGGCCCACTTGCAAATAAATGTCCTGAAGAATGAACCGCTAGTCCATCAGGTAAACCTGGATTATTCATGCCTACAAGCTGAGTGACATCCAAAATCATTCTTCCTGCAGAGACATTCCCATTTTCATCCAGGTCATATTGATAGTACCTAGCTTGTTTTGGGTCCGATTGGGCGATATACAAATGCTGGTCATCAGGACTCAATCCTATTCCATTAGGTCTGGCTAAAGAGTCGATTTGCAGAGAAACATTCCCCATAAAATCCAGCTGATAAACTCCTTGAATATCTAATTCTTTTGTATTCCAGGGATCCAAACCATAAGGAGGATCTGTAAAATAAATAGCACCTCCTTCATTAATCGCTAAGTCATTCGGGCTATTAAATTTTTTCCCTACAAAAGTATTTACCAAAATCTCATATTCTGCCTTAGGCTGATTAATTGAAGAAATCATTTTACCGATCTGTCTCTCTCCATGCTGACAAAGAATCAAATTCCCTTCAGCATCCAGCATTAAGCCATTGGAACCGGGCTCTCTTTTATTTTCTTCATCTCCAAGATACCCTGAGGGCTCTAAAAACAATTCCAAACTATCTTTCTCCGTCCATTTCCAAATTCGATTTTGTGGAACATCCGAGAAAAGCAGCGCATTCTGATCGGCTAACCAAAGCGGACCTTCGATCCAATCAAAGCCCGATGCCAAAATTTCAATTTCAGCCTCGTTGGGTATTAGTCCATCCAGTTCAGGCAGGAGCCTTTCGATCGATCCAGTAGTTTGATAATTAGTTTTTGACTCTTTATCCTTATCAAGGGTTGAATTTTCAGATTCTGTTTTTGGGCTGTTACAGGAAAAAATCAACAGTGAGCCAAAAAGCAATATCAAGAAGTTTTTCATAGGTTTTTCGGGTTTCATTAGAACCTTCAATTTATTGAATATCTCGAAATTGCTTTCATTAATCCGATTACTTTAAGATTAAAGTCCTGTTGATCTGGAGTCAGCTCCTCTTGTATTAATCAGTTTTTTACGGATTTCTAACTCTCTGTAAACTGAAATAGGATCGCAAGCTCCCCCGTTTTGGATTCGCGCTTCTTTCACCAAAGGACGCACATCACATTGGAATGCAGCTTGAAGACATTCCTGAGCACCTACCACGTCTCCTTCGATTTGACAGGCGGATAGTTTCTTTCTGTCTACCAATAATGCTTTGGTAAAACAGACACCTATCATCTCAAGTGCTTGCATCAAGTCTTCTATGGGATCTTTGGTATTATGGCTTGCATCAATCATCCAGGAAATACTTTCCCAAGCTTGAGCTCCATCTTCCGCTCCGGAAACTAACTCACAAAAAATCAAAAACAGCTGATAAGGTTTGATACTACCTGTTGTCAAATCATCATCTCCATACTTACTGTCATTGAAGTGAAATCCTGCCAACATATCCTGATACATCAGGGTGGCGACAATTTGTTCAATATTCGTATTAGGCAAATGATGGCCTAAATCCACTAGTACTTTGGCTCTATCACCAACTGATTTACAAAGCAAAGAGGATGTCCCCCAATCAGGAATAATGGTATGGTAAAAATTAGGTTCGTAAGGCTTGTATTCAAGTAACATTTTCCAATCACCTGGCATTTTTCCATAGATTGCCTGCAAGGATTCCTGGGTCCACTGGAGTGAATTCCGAAGACTCGATTGCCCCGGGAAATTACTACCATCTGCTAGCCAAACCGTGAGACCTTTACTACCAAGTTTCTCCCCTATTTCTATTACTTCAATATTATGAGCTACAGCCTGATCACGAATTGATTTTTTGGCATTTCCTAAAGACCCTAACTTATAAGTTTCTGCTTGACCATAATCCTGAAAAGTATTACTGTTCATAGCATCAAAACCAATTCCAAGGTCAGTTGCCAGCTCTTTGACCCCTGAAACATCAGATGGGATATCCCATGGTATATGTAAGGACACACTATCTGTTTTCTGTGTTAAAGCTTTTAACAAGCCTATATCTTCTAGCTTCTCCTCTAAAGTCCTTGGTTCTCCTCCGATTCCAAACCTTCCAAACCGTGTCCCTCCTGCTCCTAAAGCCCAACTTGGCACAGCTATTTGAAAATCTTTAATTTTTTGAATTAATGACTCAACATCATGCCCCTCTTTCGAGAGTCTGTTGGAAAGAAAATTCAATTCTTCTTGATGAGAGGAAAGTTTTGATTGATTTAATTCTTGTATTTTATCTGAAGTAAGTTTCATTTATTCTGTTGTTCTTCTGTTTTTTTATTGATCCAAAAAGGTGCCGTTCCAAACCAAAGCAACATTCCTAGTGTCATGTACAAATGGCTAGAATCCAAAGAAATGGCCGATTTGAAATACATTATTGGAGGAATGATGGTCATCGCCAAAGCAATATAGGATGCTATTTTTAAGATAGTTTTCATGCCAATTTAGCTTTAGTAGTTGGGAATTTGATTTTGGAAAAGATTACAAATAATAGGACGGCAATAAACCAACCTGGCAATCCAAGAAAATAGATATCAAGACCGTAAAAATAATTCATGAGGTAGCAACACAGTAAGGTACTTAGCCATGCTACCAAGGCTGGCCAAGTGAAATTCTTTTTATTGTTCAAAGCTTGTTCTTGCTGGAACCCGAATTTATCAGCAAAATAAAAATCAGCAAAAATCACGGCTCCCATAGGCATCAAGACTAAGCCATACAATGCCACAAAATCCAGCAACTTCATCACCAATGCGGGAAAACAGGCTGCCAAGCTGGTAATTCCACCAACGATTGCGGTGATTTTCCAGGTTTTGGTTTTTGGGAATATTCCCTGTAATGCCAATCCGGCTCTATAGATGGTGGGGTTAGCTGTAGTCCATCCAGCCACCACTACGCAGACAGCTCCTGCCACACCAGCAGCCTGATAAGCAATAGGTCCTGGGGCGAATTCCTGAGAATTGGCATTGGTTTGTAAGAAAACTGCATATAAAATCCCTGAAGCAATCCAGGCTACAAAATGGCCTATATACATCCCGGCAAATGAAAAGAAACCATATTTCCAGGATTTAGCATAACGTAAAATCGTCAAATCTGACATACCAATATGCATAGCCATGTTACAGAACCAACAGAAAAAGATGATATGCCAAACACTGAATTTAGACATACCTGCCAAAGGGACTCCAGTCCAAATTACTTCATTTGCTGCCACCCAAAATTCATCCCAACTATGGACTCCCAATTGAGGTAGGGCTGCAAATGCTGCTGAGATAAATATCAATATCATCCAAGGCGCCATGACGTTGGCGAATTTGGCAACTTGCGAATAGCCACGAATCGCTATCAAGGTAATTATAGCACCCATGATGATTACAGCCACTATCCAACCGGGGGTTTTAGGATACCAATCAGTCAGTGTAGGCATCGCTAAATCAAAGGGAATTCCTACTGCAGTTGCAGAAACTGCAATCATCGATCCCGCCAAAAAGCAAAACATCAGAGCATTGATAAGATTATATAAATTGACAACTGACTTCCCTGTGATCCTTTCCAACTGATAGTAAAGTGTCATTCTTTTAGAAGTGGCTATCGGCCCTGTTAAAAAGCCCCAGCTTAGCACAGCGAGAAGATTTCCTATCAAAAGCCCAATCATCAGATCACCTGCTGAAACTCCGTGTGCTACAAAAAGTGGCCCGATCACAAACTCGGTCCCTGCTGTATGTTCACCTGCATACATCCCCAAAAAGCTCTTACCAGATTTTAATTGATCAGAAGGAACAGGCGTCCTTTCATATTCATTGTTTTGACTAACAATCTTTTTAAATAGTTTTTGCTCTTTCATATTAACTCGTAAAAAGTTTAAATTCTTCATCCAAACTATCCTGCCCCATCCTTAAAAAAGTCAAAAAAGATGGATTAATCCTAAATTGTCGTTTCTCTTCCCTTTCTATTTTCTAAATTTATATTTGAAGTATCTCCTTTATAAAGAAGGGATAAACAAGCCTTGAAAGATGAATCAATTCATTTTTTCAAGACAGCACAGGACACCAAAAACCTTAGATTACCCCATATTCAAACCATTAAACTTGAACTATTAACATGAATACGAATACCAAAAAATTCAACCATGTCAGCTTTTTATGGGATGATAAAAAAGCTGCCGAAATGGAGGGAAATGAAGTAGACCTATTGATCTATAGATCCAATATCCTGGGAGCTGACCTGCGAATCACCAATTACGGTGGGGGAAACACCAGCTGTAAAACCTATGAAGCAGATCCTCTTTCCAAGGAAACCGTGGAAGTGATGTGGGTCAAAGGTTCCGGTGGGGACATCGGTACCCTCAAAAAGGCAGGTTTGGCCGGACTTTACGTAGACAAGCTCCGAGCTCTCAAAGGAATCTATCGGGGGATTGAATTTGAAGATGAGATGGTGGGACTTTTTAACCACTGTATCTACGACCTGGACTCCAAGGCCCCTTCCATCGACACCCCTTTGCACGCATTTTTGCCTTTCAAACATATCGATCACCTGCATCCTGATGCAGCCATTGCCATTGCCGCTTCCAAAGACGGGGAGAAGATCACTCAGGAACTCTGGAAAGGTCAGATTGCCTGGGTACCCTGGCAGCGTCCGGGCTTTGACCTGGGACTTCAGCTCAAGCAGGCTCTTGATGAGAATCCGGGAATCCGCGGTATCATGCTCGGTGGACACGGGCTCTTCACCTGGGGTGACACCTCCTTTGAATGCTATATCAACAGTCTGGAAGTAATTGAAACGGCTTCCGCTTATCTAGAAGAAAACTACGGGAAGAACAGACCGGTCTTCGGCGGAACCAAAGTAAGCTCTCTACCTGCAGAACAGCGTGCCTCTCAGGCAGCGCTACTGGCCCCTGTGCTTCGTGGTCTTGCTTCTTCAGAAAAGAAGATGGTCGGCACCTTTGCTGATACAGAAGTGGTGTTGCAGTTCATCAACTCACATGACCTGGGCAAACTCGCTCCTATGGGAACTTCCTGTCCGGATCACTTCCTGCGTACCAAAATCTCTCCGCTGGTTTTAGACATTCCTGCAGACACAGATCTTTCGGATCCGAATGCCCTGAAGGCTGATCTGGAAAAAGAATTTCAGGCTTACCGCGAGCGGTATGCCGAGTATTACGAAAAGCATAAGCATCCCAATTCTCCGGGAATGAGGGATCCTAATCCTGTCATCATCTTATGGCCGGGTGTGGGACTCTTCTCCTTTGCCAAGGACAAGCAGACTTCACGGGTGGCTTCTGAGTTTTACATCAACGCCATCAATGTCATGAGAGGTGCCGAAGCTGTTTCCTCTTACGTTTCCCTACCCTTACAGGAAGCTTTCGACATCGAATACTGGTTATTGGAAGAAGCCAAGCTTCAGCGTATGCCTAAGGAAAAGCCATTATCCAGAAGGATTGCCCTGATCACCGGAAGTGCCGGAGGAATCGGAAAAGGAATAGCAGAGAAATTCATCCAGGAAGGGGCCTGCGTCGTGGTGACCGATATCAATGCGGACAGACTTGCAGAAACCGAAGCTGAGATGATGAAAAAATATGGAAAAGACGTTTTCCTTGGGGTAACCCTGGACGTGACTGATCCAAAGAGTCTCCAAAATGCCATGCAGGCTATCTGTTTAAAATACGGGGGAATCGACATCATTGTAAACAATGCAGGTATCTCCATCTCCAAGGCTTTTGAAGATCATACCGATCAGGACTGGAACAAACTCCTTGACATTTTGGTCAAAGGGCAGTTTGAGGTTTCCCAGGCCGGGGTAAGCATCTTGAAGCAGCAGGCATTCGGAGGAGATATCCTGAACATCGTCAGTAAAAACGCCTTGGTGGCTGGACCTAAGAACGTTGCTTACGGAACGGCAAAAGCAGCTCAGCTGCACATGTCCAGACTCATGGCTGCCGAACTGGGACCTGAAAAAATCCGTGTCAACGTGGTCAACCCCGATGCGGTAATCGAAAACTCAAACATCTGGGAAGGTGGATGGGCAGAAAACAGAGCCAAAGCCTATGGCATCGAAGTCAAAGAACTCCCTGCTTACTATGCCAACAGAACCCTGCTCAAAGAATCCGTGAAAACTTCGGATATCGCAGACGCTGCCTTTGCCTTCGTATCCGGAATGCTCGATAAAACAACTGGAAATATGCTCAATGTGGATGGTGGGCTAGCGCCTGCTTTCCCGAGATAACAATAGGAATGAAATTCCAACCAAACCCAAAATACCATGCTTGTGGACAAATCGGAAAGAATCCATACGGATTCAAGAACCCCTAAGTATTTGCAAGTAGTGAATTTGATCCTCGATGAAATAGAAAAAGGAAAACTAAAAATCGGGGATCGAATTCCTTCTATCAATGAAACCAGTTTTGATTTTCTGCTATCAAGAGACACGGTAGAGAAAGCATATAACGAACTGAAAGACAGAGGAATCATTAGTTCCGTAAGGGGCAAAGGGTTTTATGTCACCTCCACCAATGTGGAGAACAAAGTCAAAGTCTTATTGCTTTTCAACAAGCTCAGTTCTTATAAGAAAATCATTTATTACACCATCATTGAGACCCTAGGTGAACATGCTACAGTAGACATGCATGTACATCACTACAATGTGGATCTACTGGAAGATCTTATTCATCAAAATGTAGGGAAATACAATTACTATGTGATTGCCCCACATTTCTTTGATAAAGAAACCCACCCTATCAGTGGGTATGAACTATTAAAAAAGATCCCAAAAGACAAACTCTTGATCATGGACAGAGCCATAAAAGGTCATGAAAATGAATTCCCAGGAGTATTCCAGGATTTTGCAAAGGATATTTTTGCTGCATTAGAGACAGGATTAAGTCATTTGAGGAAGTACAAAAAAATGATTCTTGTCTTCCCAAAAGGAGATATGTACCCTTTGGAAATTGTGGATGGGTTTAAACGATTCTGCTTCTTCCATGACTTCGAAAACATGATTTTGGATGGTATTGATGATGCGCCAATAAGTGATGGGGATTTGTTTCTAGTCCTTGCTGAGTCTGACTTAGTAAACATCATCAAAAAGGCGAGAGAGCAAATGCTAACTCTAGGTCAGGATGTGGGATTAATCTCCTACAATGAAACCCCTCTGAAGGAAATTCTTGATAAAGGAATTTCAACAATTTCTACAGATTTCATTCATATGGGAAAATCGATCGGACGTCAAATCATGGGAGAGGAAGATAAAATCCCAATCAAAAACCCCTTCCGCTTAATCGTAAGAAAATCACTTTAAATCCTACTTGCTTCATGCAAGGCCCAGAAAATCTATGAGCAAAATTCCAGTTACAGCTATTTTTGATATTGGGAAAACGAATAAAAAGTTTTTCCTCTTTGACAGTAAACTCGAAGAAGTTTATCAAACTTACCACAGGCTGGAACCAGGAGAGGATGAAGACGGATTTAAATCAGAGCCTATCGATGAGCTAAAAGAATGGATGGTTAAAACCTTTCTCGAGGCACAGAAAATGGAGAAGTTTGATATCCAACGCATCAACTTTACGAGTTATGGGGCTACTCTGGTACACACCGATGAAAATGGTGATCCCGTAACTCCACTCTATGATTACCTCAAGCCATTTCCTGAAGCATTGCTGGATAAATTCTACGAGGAACAAGGTGGGAAAATGGATTTTTGCACCAAAACTGCCTCTCCACCATTAGCGATGCTCAACTCTGGTTTACAGCTTTATTACATCCAAAATGAAAAGCCGGATTTATTTAAAAAAATCAAGCATACTTTCCATTTACCTCAGTACTTGAGTTCAATTTTCACAGGAAAATTCGTTTCAGATTTCACCAGTATTGGATGCCATACAGGTCTTTGGAATTTTCATGAGCAAAAATATCATAAATGGATTGATGAAAATAATTTACAAGACCTCTTACTTCCAGCGATCCCAAGTTCTACCATCTTCCAGACAAAACCTGAGTTTGGCAGTATCCCCTCTGGAATAGGAGTCCATGATTCTTCATCTGCGCTCCTTCCTTATTTAAAAAAGGAAAACGAACCTTTTATGCTCCTATCTACAGGAACATGGTCCATTTGCATAAACCCTTTCAATAAAACTCAGTTAACTAAATCAGAGCTTTTGAAAGATTGCCTTCAGTTTATTGGTATCACTGGAGACCCAATCAAAATAAGTAGACTCTTTATCGGAGAGGAACATAAATACCAAGTGGGAAAAATGTATGATTTCTTCAACAAACCCTTAGGGACTTATAAGAAATTAAAGTTTGATGAGGCCAGGTTCGAAAAAATCAAATCTTCTCCTCAAAAAATCAAGTTCCATTATTTAAGTCCTGAGAATTACGGATTAACTCAAGCAGAAGAGATGGACTTTAATCAATTTGAAGATTTTGAAGATGCCTATTATACATTTATTCATGAGCTCACAGAATTGCAGATAGCTGCCATAAATCTCGTTTGGTCTGGCACCTCAGTAAAAAGAATGTTTATTGATGGTGGCTTCAATGCCAATGAAATATTTGTGGGAATGCTTAGAAAAAAATTGCCTGGATTAAATATTCTTACCAGTGATTTTGCTTTGGGAACAGCACTTGGTGCTGCTTTGCTTGTTCAACCTGATTTCAAACCACCAGCCATTTAATTCTTCGGCGGTTGTCGTATTTCGTGTAAATTCACCATAGCATTGAAAAATGCACAATGAATTAATTTTAAAATTTCATGAAAGTTGCCCTTTTTATCCCTTGCTACATAGATCAGTTTTACCCTCATGTGGGTCAAGCAACCCTTGAGCTTTTGGAGAAGCTTAACTGCAACGTGAGCTATCCAATGAATCAAACTTGCTGCGGCCAACCTATGGCAAATTCAGGCTATGAGCGAGACACTGAGGGCACCACCAGACAATTTATTGAGACTTTTAAAGACTTCGACTATATAGTAGCTCCTTCTGGCAGCTGCGTCCTTCACGTAAAAGAGCATCAACCTTGTTTAAAAGAAGGAGGAAAAGAACAAGCCGAAGTGCAGGCAAAAACCTACGAATTGAGTGAATTTATTACCGATATCCTGAAGGTGGACACCATTCAGGGAAGCTTTCCTCATAAAATTGGTTTTCACTCCTCATGCCATGGTCAAAGAGGCCTTAGGCTAAGTTCCTCTTCTGAACTTAACGAAGCCCCATTCAACAAAGCCAAAGCATTATTTGCAGGAATTAAGGGTTTGGAATGGGTTGAACTTGCCAGAAAAGATGAGTGCTGTGGATTCGGAGGAACCTTTGCCGTTTCTGAAGAAGCGCTCTCTGTGCAAATGGGAAAAGATCGTCTTTCGGACCATCTAGAACATCAAGTAGAAATTATTTGTGGCGGTGATGTTTCCTGTCTTATGCACCTTCAAGGAATCGCCCAAAGAAATAATAATCAGGTCAAATTTATGCATTTGGCAGAAATCCTAAACCAAGCCATTTCATGAGTCATCCAAGTCAGGCAGCGAAATTTCTCAAAGATGAAAAACGTGCCCATTGGCATGATGAGACTCTCTGGTTTGTAAGGGAGAAAAGAGATATTTCCAGTAAAAAAATCCCGGAATGGGAAGAGCTTAGAAAAATCGCCTCAGGAATTAAAGACCATGTTCTTTCTAATCTGGACAATTATTTAGCTGAACTCGAAAAGAAAGCTACTGAAAATGGAATTCATGTTCATTGGGCAAAGGACGCTGAAGAGCATAATAAGATTGTCCTAGAAATCCTAAAGAAGCAGAAATGCAAAGCCATTGTAAAGAGTAAGTCAATTCTGACAGAAGAATGTCACTTAAACCCTTTTTTGGAGAAAAATGGAGTCGAGGTAGTTGATACCGACTTGGGTGAGCGGATAGTTCAATTTATGAAACAACCTCCTAGTCATATTGTCCTTCCTGCGATTCATTTGAAAAAAGGAGATATTTCAGAGCTTTTTCATAAAAAACTAAAGACCCAAAAAGGAAACGAAGATCCAGAATATTTGACCCATGCAGCTCGAGAGCACTTAAGGAATAAATTTCTCGGAGCCAAAGTAGCCATCACGGGAGTGAATTTTGCCATTCCTGAAACTGGTGAGTTTGTGGTCTGTACCAATGAAGGAAATGCAGATATGGGAGTGCATCTCGCGGATGTTCATATTGCCTGTATGGGAATAGAAAAGATCATTCCTAGAAGAGCCGACCTGGGAGTTTTCCTAAGACTTTTGGCTCGATCTGCCACCGGACAATCCATCACCAATTACAACTCACATTTCAGGAGTCCGGCTCCTGGCAAAGAGTTGCACTTGATTTTGGTAGACAATGGAAGAACCAATCAACTTGCTCGAGATAAATTCAAGAATTCTCTTAAATGTATCCGTTGCGGGGCATGCATGAATACCTGCCCTATCTATCGTCGAAGCGGGGGATATAGCTATGGAAGTACTGTTCCCGGTCCTATCGGATCTATTCTTTCGCCAGGAATCGACGTGAAAAAATATAGCACATTACCTTTTGCCTCTACACTATGTGGTAGCTGCTCAGATGTTTGCCCTGTAAAGATCAATATCCACGAGCAACTCTACGAATGGAGACAGGAAATCACCAAGGCTCAGGGGATCACTGGAAAGGGTTTATCGATGCAGCTGGCCAATGGAATATTTAAAAGTCCTTTGGCATATAAAATTTCAGGCAAGATGCTTCGGGCAACACTAAAGACTCTCCCAAATAGCATCATTTATAATCCGCTAAATGCATGGGGTAAAGGACGCGATTTGCCAGCAACACCAAAACAGTCATTTAAGGAGTGGTATCAAAAAAATAGATCATGAGTAGTAGAGAATCCATTCTATCTAAAATTAAAGCGCTTGGACAGGAAGTAAAACCTTTGCCTGAAGTCCCTGTTTTTGATTCTGAAGGTGACCCTGTAACCGTTTTTGGAACTTCACTTCAGAATAACAAAGGGTCTTTAATTTTCAAGGAAGAGCTTTGGGATATGGTGAATTCCGGAGCATTCCCAAAAGTTTATTCAGGCTCGAAACTCCTTCCAGATTTAAAATCTGTCGACCTTCCTGAGGATCCTCATGATTTGGAAGACTTGGATCTTGCAATCATCGACGGGCAACTTGGAGTAGCCGAAAATGCGGCGATCTGGCTGGACGATGAAAATTTAGGTTTGCGAGCAGTACCTTTCATCACCCAACACCTGGTGATTATTTTAGAAAAATCCCAAATCCTTAACAACATGCATGAAGCTTATGAAAAAATAGGCTTACAACATTCCGGTTTTGGGGTATTTATCGCTGGGCCTTCCAAAACCGCTGATATAGAACAATCCCTCGTTATAGGCGCACATGGTGCAAAAAGCTTAAAGGTAGTTCTCGTTTAACCTCAAACAGATTCAACGATGGTTCGAAAGGTCAGATTTATTCTGGGCTGATGAATCTTTTTCGTGGGTGGAAGTCTATGCAACCAATTGCTTTGGGTCTCATCTTTCATCACTAGCAGGCTCCCTTGCTCTAAAATCATTTCTACTTTTTCCTTGCTTACCTTATGTTTAAAAGCAAATTTCCTTTCCGCCCCTAAACTCAGGGATGCTATAGCCCCATTCCTTTTTAAATCTTTCTCCCCATCACTATGCCATGCCATTCCTTCACTGCCATTATGGTATAGGTTTAGCAGGCAGGAATTAAAAGTCTCACCTGTCTTTTCTTCGATTTTCGATTTCAATTCCTGCAATTCTGGAGTCCAAGGCAAAGCAGTTTTCGTGTGATTTGAATAAGTGTATTCAAAAGCTGACTGTGCATACCAAGCCACTTTCCTCTTGGTGATTATCTTCTTCCCAAAAATTATGGCCTCATCATTCCTCCACTCGATAGAATCCATCAAAACAGAAAAATAAGAGTTTGCTTCCTTTAGACTCAATAATTTGCCATAATAATTAACCGTCCCATCTAACGGAAGAAGGTTTTTCTTAGGATCAAATTCTAAATCAAACAAACTCATTTAAGCCACTTACTATTTTTGGAATTTTAGCTTTGAGAATGCAGGGCAATTCGATTGCCTTCAGAGTCCAAAAACACACCCATATACCCTATATCAGGTGCGATCATCCTTTTTGGAATTTGAATCTTTCCTCCAGCCTCTTCGATTTTTCCAAGCTCAATGTCGCAATCCGCTGAAGAAAAATAAATCAATGGCCCAGCGAGATCACTGATTTTGTAAAACTCTTTGTGATAGACCAAGCTGCCACCAGCCCCTTTTCCGGTTTCATCCCAAGGAAACCAAGCCATTTGAAAATCACCCATTACTTGCTTATTCAGCTTACAGTCAAACACTTTTTCATAAAATGCAATCGCTCGGTCCATATCTTCCACAGGGATTTCAAACCAGCCTACAGTTACTGTTTTCATAATTTATATGTTTAGGTTAATTCATTTAAACTCTGGTTAATTTGATAGGATATGTTTTCCCGGCATTCCATTGACACACATAAATATTTTCATCCTGATCAATACAGACATCATGGCAATGCTTAAATATGGGTTGATCTTGAACCATCAATTGTAATTTCCCATCTCGATATTCTGGAGCCGTGCCTCCAGGATTTGAAACCACCTTATTATTCTTGTCCAAAATGGTCACAAAACCTGAATCTGGAGTTTGTTCCAAGTATCTTAATCTTGACCAGCAAACACCGGCATAAAGGTTATCGCCATGGATTACAGGTCGGCAAACAAATGCACCCGGTAAAAAAATCGTCTCTATATATTCACCATCCAGTGTAAACCTTTTAAAGGAATTATGGCCTCTAGAGGTACAAAGCAAGGTTGGTTTACCATTTCTATAGTCAACTGTGATTCCATGAGCTGTGCTAAACTGCCCATCTTCCGAACCGGGACCACCGAACTTCCTTTTGAAATTACCATCCTTATCATACTGCAAAAAATATTGCGACCCATAGCCATCTGCTACATATAAATCTCCATTGGGTCCGATGGTCGTTTCTGTAGGCACAAAGGACATTTTCTCAGTATAAATACCTTCTGAAACAGGGGACTTTATTTCTGTCACAACTTTCCCATCAAGGGTTGTTTTAATCACTCTTCCTCCGTTATCAGAAACCCATAAATACTCCGCATCACCTTCATCCACCAAGGTCAGTCCGTGAGCTCTGTCGAGGTTTAAAGTCCAAGTATCTAGTAGTTTTCCAGATTGATCATAAATAATGGCATTGTTCTTTGCTTCGTCTGTAATCATAATCATACGACCCTTTCGATCCATGATCATTTCATGACAATTGACTACCGGAACTTTTGAAGGATCCAGCATCCCCCACTCTTTATCGACTTTGTACTGAAAGTCTCCGTGACCAATTATTACATCTGTGTTAAATCCAAAAGAAAATGTAGGTTTTAAACTCATTGCTAGACCCGCGAGGGAAGTTTGTTTGACAAAGTCTCTGCGACTTGTTTTCATAAAATTTGGGATATTGATTTGATATACATTATTCTGGTAATTAAACCGAACAATCTTCGTAATTTACGAGAAACAAAACATTAAACCCAGATGAAAAAACAGTTTCAACTCCTGTTCTTTGCAATTTTCACGTTTTTGTGTACCTCAACCGCATTTTCTCAGGAGATCGCTTTACAGCTTTACTCCCTTCGAAATGAAATGAAAGAAGATCCTGTCAAGTACCATCAGCTCATTTCAGAATGGGGAATTTCTAACCTTGAAGGAGGGGGAAATTACGGTATGACAGATACTGAATATCAAAAACTTTTGGCTGATAACGATCTGAAATTTATAGGTGTAGGTGCTGATTACAACCAATTAACCAAGACTATCCAACCCATCGTCGATCAGGCTAAAAAGTATGGGGCAAAATACGTGACTTGCTATTGGATTCCACATGAGGATGGCCCAATTTCATTAGATGAAATCAAGGTGGCCACAGCCTTGTTTAATCAGGTAGGAAAAGATTTTCAAGCGGAAGGACTTCAATTTTTATATCACCCTCATGGTTATGAATTTTCACCCAACCCAGAAGGAAAAGGAACTATCATGGACTACATGTTGAAAAACGCAGAAAATTTCGCTTTCAACATGGATGTTTTTTGGGTAAAAATGGGCGGAGGAGATCCATTGAAAATCATGAAAAAATATAAGGGGAAATTCCCCATGCTCCATTTAAAGGATAGATTGATTGGAACTCCCAACTCAAACGATGGTCATGGAGATGTTGAGACCAATGTAGTACTTGGCACTGGTGATGTGGACATTGCAGGTTTGATAAAACAAGCCAAAAAGCAAAACACGGAATACTTGACTATTGAGGATGAGAGTTCTAGATCCGTAGAACAAATTCCTTTAAGCGTCGCATTCATCAAAAAAGAATTATTAAAATAAATTTCTATATCAAAACAAACACGAATGAACAAAAAACACATTTACCTGACTTTGGCACTAGGTGTCTTCTTGGCTTTTACTTCACAGTCTTTCGCCCAATTACAATCTCCCGCACCTAGCCCAGCAGCCTTCGTATCTCAGGTAGTTGGTTTCACTAAAATCAGTATAGACTACTCATCCCCTGCGGTAAAAGGAAGAAAAGTATTTGGAGAACTAGAAAAATACGGAGTTACCTGGAGAGCAGGTGCCAATGGCCCAACAATGATAGAGTTTAGCACGCCAGTAAGTGTAGGTGGTAAAACCCTTGGCGCAGGAAAATACTCTCTCTTCATTACACCAATGGAAAGTGGTGATTGGACTATTCACCTCAATGGAAAAGGAAACGCTGTCTTTGCTTATATGAAAGATGGTGGAATTGACGAAGAGGCTATGATGAAAGATGATGCTGTAGCGATCAAAGTATCTCCTATTCCAGCACCAGAGACTTTTGAAAGGTTAGCTTATTTCATTTCTGCGGAGGATAATAAAGTTGCTTCTGTCACATTTATGTGGGCAGACGTCATGTTGACTTTTTATGTAGACACTCAAGTGGATCAAAAAATAGAAAGTTTCAAAGGAATGTTCTAACCAGAACAAAACTGATAATTTTAATGCGCAGGTTTTACTTGCGCATTTTTTTTGTAAAATCCTCAAACCTGATTGTACAGGATAGAAAATTTTCAAAAAACCTATAACTAGTTTCTCAAATTTTCCATTTAACCACAGAATATTTCCGAAGACTACAATAATCTTGTTAAACCCTGCATTTCTCCTTAAACTTAGGATAGATGTGAATACCCAATCATGAAAAGAACAAAATCACTATTCCAATTACTTGTTGTCGTAGTTGGACTTTTAGCATTTAGTTGCACGCCTGACAAAAAGTTAGAGGTTAAAAAAAACAGTACGATCGCCATGGTTGGCAATAACCTAGGGTCCCGAATGATGAATTTCGGATACTTTGAAACGGAAATTTACAAGAGGTTTCCGGATCAAGAGCTTTTCATCAGAAACATGAGTGATCCTGGTGACACTCCGGGATTCAGACCTAGATCCGCTACCAATGACCCTTGGGCTTTTCCCGGAGCAGAGGAATTTCAAGAAGAATACGCAACACCTTCTGGTAGCATAGGTTTTTTTGAAAAGCCTGATGAGTGGTTAAATAGATTGAATGCAGATATCATTATTGGATTTTTTGGAAGTCCCGAAAGTTTTCAGGGAGAAGCAGGAATTGAAAATTACAAAGCGGAATTGGATGCATTTATCCGACACACCCTCTCACAAAATTACCATGACACTCTTCCTCCACAATTAGCGATAGTGTCTCCAATTGCATTTGAGGATCTTTCTGATCAATTGGATGTTCCAAATGGAGAGCAAGAAAACAAGAATTTATTAAGCTATACTGAAGCTATGGAAGAGGTTACTTCCAAATATGAGAATGTTATTTTCATTGATGCTTTCGGGCCTAGCGAGAAATGGTATGCGATGGAAAATGAGCCATTAACCATTGATGGATCTCAGTTAAATGACAAAGGTTATCAAATGTTTTCTGAGTTTTTAGCTGATGAACTTTTTGGAGGGCAGTCAAAGGCAACTCAACATGAAGAGCTGATCCATGAAGCTGTCATGGAAAAAAACTGGATCTGGCACAACGATTATAAAATACCCAATGGGGTCCATGTTTTTGGAAGAAGGTATGATCCATTTGGACCAGACAACTACCCATTTGAATTGGAAAAAATTCGTCAAATGACTGCTATCCGTGATACTGCTATTTGGATGGCCACGAAAGGAGAAAAGAAAGATTTAGCAGCTGCTGATGCATTGACCAGAACTTTGCCAGAAGTAAAAACGAATTACAACCCTGATGCAAATGGAGATTTGGAATATAAATATGGAGAGGATGCTCTTGAAACCATCACAGTTCCTGAGGGTTATAAAATTGAGCTTTTTGCCTCTGAAGAAGAATTCCCAGAGCTAGCCAATCCAGTACAAATGTCTTTTGACAATAAAGGACGTCTTTGGGTGGCGGTGATGCCTAGTTATCCTCATTACAAGCCAGGAGATTCTAAACCCAATGATAAACTTATCATTTTAGAAGATACTGATAACGATGGCAAGGCTGATAAAGAAACGGTCTTTGCTGATGGACTTTCTATCCCTGTTGGATTTGAAATCGCTACGGAGGGAGTTTACGTTTCTCAAGCTCCCAATTTGGTGTTATTGAAAGATACTGACGGTGACGGGAAAGCTGATAGCAAAGAAATCCTATTAAGTGGTTTTGATGATCATGATACGCATCATGCCATTTCTGCTTTTACTACGGATGAAAGTGGAGCTATTCATATGGCAGAGGGCGTGTTCCTTCACTCTAATATCGAAACCTCCTATGGCCCTGTCAGAGCGACTAACGGTGGTTTTTACAGATATGAGCCCAAGAGACATAAATTGGAAAGAGTAAATCAAGTGAGCATCCCAAATCCTTGGGGAATCGCTTTTGATGAATGGGGACAGAACTTCTACGCAGAGACTTCCGGCCCTAACGTCAACTGGATGCTTCCTGGCTCAGTGTATCCTAGGTATGGAAATGCCAATTATAAAGGCCCAAATTTGATTGAGCAGGAACATATGGTTCGGCCTACATCTGGTTTGGAGTTTATTTATAGCCGACATTTTCCTGAAGAAGCTCAGGGAGATTTGATCATTAATAATACCATTGGATTCTTGGGAACCAAACAGCATAAAGTCAAAGAAGACACGGTTGGTTTTACTACTAATTGGTCACAAGACTTAATCACCTCTACAGACGGGAATTTCCGACCTGTAGACATGGAGATCGCACCAGATGGATCTCTCTATGTGGTCGATTGGCACAACATCCTGATCGGTCACATGCAACATAATGCTAGAGACCCATTCAGAGATCATGTACATGGCAGAATTTATAGAGTCACTTATCCTTCGCGCCCATTATTGGAACCAGCAAAAATTGATGGCGCAAGCATACCTGAATTATTAGAAAACCTTAAACTTCCAGAATATAGAACCAGATATCGTACCCGAAGAGAACTTCGAGGCAGAGATGCGGATGAAGTGTATCAGGCAGTAGAAAAATGGATCGCTGAATTGGATCCTTCAGATCCTCGCTATGAGCACCATCGATTAGAAGGTCTTTGGGTGACCTGGGGCATCAATAAAGTAAACCAGGATCTCTTGAAGCAGCTTTTACAATCGGAAGATTACCGTGTCAGGGCAGCTTCTGTCAGGGTTTTGAGGTATACAGGACATCAGGTAGCTGATCAGTCAGACTTGCTAATGGCCGCTGTAAAAGACCCTAATGGAAGAGTGAGAATGGAAGCCATAGCAGCAGCTTCCTGGCTACCAAAAGAAGTGGGCGTTCCAATTTTGGCGGAAGCCGAAAAACAGGAAAAAGACCAAACTTGGATTCCTCGAACTTTGGAAACTGCCATTGCACATATCAACGGCCTTTCTGTCGCTGAGAAAAAAGAAGAAGATATAAAATCCTCATTGACTGGATCGGATAGAGAACTATTTGTTTTAGGCAAAGAGATTTATGCAAGAGAAGGATTCTGCTCTACCTGTCATCAGGAAAATGGTCGAGGACTGGCTGCATCTGGCTTCCCTCCTTTAGCAGGCACACCTTGGGTGACAGGAAATGAAGAGCGCTTGATTAAGATTGCCTTAAAAGGCTTGTTAGGTCCGATTACAGTATTGGGTAAGGACTACCCAGGTCAAGTTCCTATGACTCCATTCGAAGGTATGCTGGATGATTCTGAAGTGGCTGCAGTGTTGACATTTGTAAGAAATTCATTTGGTAATCAGGCTTCAGCAATTTCTCCTGATTTAGTCAAAAAAGTCAGAGAAGAGATTAAAGATCATGAAGGATTCTATAAGCCTGCAGATCTGCTTGAAATGCATCCAATGGAAAAATAGTGGTCAGTGGTCAGTTGTCAGTTGTCACATTTCAGACTTCTGAATTATGACTTCAGACTTCAGAATGATTACTTCAAATTTCAGCCCTTTCAAAAAGAAGAGAAGGCAACAGAGTTATCTCTACAAAAAATCAAGATTCATCAATTCTTTGTGCATGGTACATAGTACTTTGTACAATAATCAAATGACACCATGAACCCAATCAAACCCGTATTTTTACTGCTTTTTGTAAGTTTTTCTTTGAGTAGTTATGCCCAAGAAATGACTGTCAAATTCGAAAAACAGTTCATTGCTTTTGAAAGCACGGAATCGGTAGGAGTATTTGATGTAGATAATGATGGGGTTTTGGATTTGGTTTCGGGTAGTTTTTGGTACAAAGGCCCAGAATTTGTCGATCGCTCTTTGATTGGCCAAGTCAAACGTTTTGGGGAATATTATGAGGATTTTTCGACCATTCCCATGGATGTGAATGAGGATGGAAAGATGGATTTTGTGACCGGAGGATGGTTTGAGGGAACCTTGATCTGGAAGGAAAATCCGGGAGATGGATCAGAATGGAAAACTCATGAAATTGCCAAAACAGGGAATATAGAAACAACACGAGGTTGGGATATAGATGGCGATGGGGTTTTGGAAATCTTTCCAAATACTCCAAGAAAAGCCTTGGCATATTATAAAAAAACCGGCCCTGATCAGTTCCAAAAATACCCTGTTGTCGATATGCATGGCCATGGTCTGGGATTGGGGGATATCAATGGAGATGGGCGCAAAGATCTGGTGATTTCCAACGGCTGGCTGGAAGCTCCAAACGATCTAAAAACCGGGAAATGGGTTTTACATGAGGATTTTGACTTAGGTGATGCCAGTATTCCGATGATTGTTGCGGATGTCAATACTGATGGATTACCTGATATCATTGTTGGGAAGGCACATGCTTTTGGTTTGTTTTGGATGGAGCAGAAGAAATCGGGAAGTGAAATCAGTTTTGTCAAGCATCAAATCGATCCTTTTCAATCCCAATACCATACCATGGAATGGGTAGATATCGATAATGATGGACAAAATGAGTTGGTCACTGGCAAGCGCCATCGGGCTCATAATGGTAAAGACCCGGGGGGCAAAGACTATGTGGGGCTTTATTATTTCAAATGGAATGGAGAATCTTTCTCCAAAAACGTGATCAGCTACGGACCTGCAGGAGAAGGAAAGGGAACCGGCTTATATTTTTCAGTAGAAGATTTGAATGGCGATGGATGGAAGGATATCGCTGTTGCTGGTAAAGATGGGCTGGTGGTTTTCCATAATTTGGGAAACAAAAAATAATCAGGTATTACATTTTTAGAATTTTTTAATTTGGTTTCGTAAGATCTATTACCCTTGTGGACAAATGCGATATAATCGCTCGCAAATAGCTGTTATATTTAATAAAAAAAATTCCAATCGAAACACAGGCTATGGACCAGGATTTAGATAATTTATTGACAGCTAAAAATGCGCAGATCAAGAAGCTTCAAGAGATAGTAAAGAAAGCAATTGAAGATCAGAATTTGATCACCAATAACCTGTTAAACCCTCCCAAAGAACTACTGACCAAGGGGCAAAGTATTTCTGACAAGGTTGCCAAATTCGGCGGCAGCTGGGCATTCATCATTACTTTCTTAATAATCCTGGTTGTTTGGATACTTTTCAATACGTTGACTCCGGTAAAGGACAACTTTGATCCATACCCTTTTATCCTGATGAACCTCATACTTTCCTGCATTGCGGCTTTGCAGGCACCTGTGATCATGATGAGTCAGAATAGGCAAGAAGAAAAAGACAGGAAACGTGGAGAGAATGATTACCTCATTAATCTGAAAGCTGAATTGGAAATCAATGCCTTAAACCAAAAAATAGACTTGATCCTTGGGGAACAAATCCAGTCCTTATTCGAAAGTCAAGCAGCCCAATTAGAAATTTTAAAAAGGATTGAACAGAAATTATGATAAAATCAATTTTCACAGATTTTAGAACATTACTCATTGTAGGAATAATATTCGTCGCCACGATTATTATTGCCTTTACTTTCAAGCATTTGTCTGAAAAATATATCAAGAAGCTTGTTCTAACAAAGCATATCGACCCCACAAGCTACGTTTTTGCCAAAAAAGTCATCACAGCAATTATTTATATCATCGGGATTTCCTTCGCGCTTGTGCAGATCCCTGAAATGAAAATTGTGGGCCATTCTTTATTGGCTGGTGCAGGTATTTTATCACTTGTCGCTGGTTTAGCATCTCAACAGGCACTGAGCAATATTATGAGTGGTTTTCTAATTGTCATGTTCAAGCCTTTCAAAATCAATGATCGAATCACTTTTAATCAAACTTATACCGGAATTGTGGAAGAAATCAATCTGAGGCAGGTAGTTCTCAGAGACTTCGAAAACAACCGGGTTATAGTACCCAACTCAGTAATAAGCACTCAGGTAATTGTGAATGCAAACTTGACCGAAACGAAGGTTTGCAAAATGATAGAGATTGGAGTCGGCTATGATTCAGATTTAGGGAAAGCCCTTAAAATAATGGAAGAAGAAATTATCAAGCACCCACTTCATTTGGACAACAGAACTGCAGAAGACATTCAAAATAACGTGCCTGAAGTCACTTCCAGAGTGGTGGCCCTTGGTAATTCATCTGTCACATTAAAGGCTTGGGCATATTCTGACACTGCCTCAAATGGATTTGTAATGTATTGCGATTTACTGCGATCCATTAAAGAAAGATTTGATGAAGAAGGAATAGAAATCCCCTATAGCTATCAAAATGTTATCATCAAGAATCCTGAGCAAAACAATAAATAATCAAGCTTCCCTTTTACTTTTAAATCAAGAGAATTGATTTGTAATTAAGATGTTTGGGCAGTTCTAGAATAGAATCCGAACGAATTTTTTAATTTGGTTTCGAAACAACTTTTACCCTTGTGGATAAATGCGATATAAACGCTATAGGCAGTTGGTAATGGGGTTTATACAAGTGTTGCTCACAATTTATATGGAAGAACCAAAAATCATTTATAAATACAAAGATTTTACTGCAGATCATAGTCGGAAAATATTGTTTGAAAATGAATTGTTTTTATCAAGTTCAACAAGTTTTAATGATCCATTTGATTGCAGGATTCCACCTTGCCTAAAACTTTTAGAAACAAAAGAAAGAGCCTTTGAATATGCAGAAAGAATATTATCTAGGCAAAAACTAAAAATTTTATTAGATGGAGAAGATTTTGAAAAAGTTTCGGAAAACTTCAAAAAATCTATGTGGAAAAATCCTGAAATTCTTCAAAAAAATATAAGCGAAATCAGTATTGATACACAAAGTAAAATTTTAGGAATACTTTGTTTAACTAAAAAATGGAATGATATATTAATGTGGAGTCATTATGGACAAAATCACCAAGGAATTTGTTATGGGTTTGATTTAGAAGCTTTAACTAATTCAAAAAATTTTTATTACGGTGGTTTTGTTACTTACACAAATACATATCCATTGATAGATCCGATAAAGGCAATTCTTCCAGAAACTTATGAACTCCAAACCCACTATAAAGCAAAAAATTGGGAATACGAAGACGAATATAGATTAGTAAAGATATATGATCAAGATGTAGAACCTTCTTCTGACCAAAGAAAATTTAAAATTCCTGATTCCTTTTTTAAGGAGATAATTATTGGTGCAGAATTTCCAAGGAATGAAATCCAAGGAATAATTGATATTGCTAAAGCAAAAAAAATTGCACTTTTTAAGGCTATCAAAGTAGATTGGAAATTTGAATTAGAAAGAGAAAGAATTATATAATAACTGTGGGCAACAGCGGTTCATCTCAAATTACGGGTTTTACAAATAAGAACTAAATTTAATTCCCTATAAACTAAATCGTTAGCCGATAAGTTCACATCCTTACTCCCGCAACTTTCGAAAACCGCAAACCATTAGCCCAATTTAAATAATCTCAAAAATGGATTTCATCCAATGTTCAGCACTTTCAGAATCCGAAAAACTTGAGGTTTTTGATCTATGGAACAATGAATATCCTGAAAAGCTGGCCCATAAGTCAATTACAGATTTTGAGAATTACCTCAATCAACTGAAGGAGCAAAATCATCTACTTTTAATTAATTCAGAAGGCAAGATCAAAGGTTGGTACTTTGATTTTTTGAGAGACAACGAAAAATGGTTTGCTATAATTTTAGATTCAAAGCTTCAAGGAAAAGGAATAGGAACTAGCATACTTGAGCTTGCAAAACAAAGAGAATCTGAATTAAATGGTTGGGTTATCGACCATAACCATGACAAAAAGAAAAACAGTGAGTTTTATAAATCACCATTGAAATTTTATACAAAAAATGGGTTTAAAATTTTGTCAGACTCCAGATTTGAATCAAGGGGGATTTCTGCACTAAAGGTTAAGTGGGAAAATAAATCAAAACATTAATGCATTTCAGAAGAGAATTTTCACCACCCCACAGAAATCAGTGGCGAAAAAGCTTATCAATGGTATATGCAATACATACTCACCAACTAAAAAAGTAAGGAAAAGGAAAAACATTCAGGATTTTAGCTTTTGCTTATTTCAAGCCTTACTTTGTTTAGAAGAAATTCTTTCCCCATTAATATCATGTCTTCAACTGCCTCCTTTCCCGGGTTTTTAATAATCATCTCAGGTATTTTTTTTCTTAGCTTTCAATCTTTTGCCCAAGATAGACCTCCAAACATCATCTTGATCATGGCAGACGATTTGGGAGTAGAAACCATTGGTTCGTATGGAGGCACATCCTATCAAACTCCTTTTATTGATGCTATGGCAGCTCAAGGAGCAAAGTTTGAAAACGCTTTTGCGCAACCACTTTGCACCCCTTCGAGAGTACAGATCATGACAGGGCAGTACAATGTCAGAAACTATACGGTTTTCGGTCAACTCGACCGCAGCCAAACCACGTTTGCCAAATTGCTAAAAGACGCTGGATATAAAACAGCTATTGCGGGGAAATGGCAACTTGGAAAAGAGAGCGATTCACCTCAGCATTTTGGTTTTGAGGAATCCTGCTTATGGCAACATATGCTGGGTGCAACGGATAAGAATGGAAATGACACCCGCTATTCCAACCCGGTTCTGGAAATCAATGGTGTCCCAAAACATTTTGACGGAGGTCAATTCTCTACCGATATTACCAGTGATTTTTTGATTGATTTTATGGAGAAAAATAAGGATCAACCATTTTTCGCCTATTACCCCATGATCATAACCCATTGCCCCTTTGTGCCCACGCCAGATTCAAAAGATTGGGACCCTTCCAGCCCAGGTTCGCCAACTTACAAAGGGGACCCTCAATATTTTGGTGATATGGTGGCCTACATGGATAAGACTGTCGGGAAAATTATTGCCAAAGTAGAAGAGATGGGATTAAGTGAGGAAACGATTATTATTTTCACAGGAGACAATGGCACGGATCAACCCATTGTTTCTAGCTATAGAGGGAAAGATTATCCCGGAGGAAAAAAGTTTACCACGGAAAATGGAATTCACGTTCCTTTGGTGGTGAAGTGGAAGGGGAAAATTGACTCTGGTATACAAAATGAAGATTTAATAGATTTTAGTGATTTTCTCCCTACACTTCTGGATTTGGCAGGAATAAAAGCAGTTCATGGTATCCCATTAGATGGGGTGAGTTTTATGCCACAACTAATGGGTAAAGAAGGAAATCCTAGAAATTGGATATACAGTTGGTATTCAAGAAATGGAGATCTGGAAAGCCTGCAGGAGTTTGTTTGGAACAAAGAATACAAGCTCTACAAAACTGGAGAGTTTTTTAATATTCAGGATGACTGGCTTGAAGAAGACCCGCTAGATTTAAAAGGTTTAGATAGGCAAGGAAAAAAGGCTTTTAAAACCCTTACCAAAGCATTATCCAAATTTGAGGGGATTCGGTAAGAAACTTTGGGATTGCCCATCTTCGCAAGAGCAATCAGCAGCGAATCTTTCAAATCAATCCCTTAGCTTTTATTTCCATGTATTTATTGATGGTTTGCATGCTCAGGTCCTGCGGTGCGCAGAGGATGGTCTGTATCCCATGTCTGTTCAGCTCCTTTGCTATAAGCTTTTTGTCATAAACAAACTTCGCTGCGATGGTTTTTTCGGCAATTTCTGACAGGGTACTCGCTGGTTCATTAGAAAAATTAACCAGTAGGTGATTTTCAAAAATCACTGCCAAAACCAAATGGTGTTTGGACAGTGCCTTGAGAAAGGGCAATTGCCGCTTCATCGCTCCTGCATGTTCAAAATTAGTGTAAATAATTAGCAAGCTTTTTTGGCCCAGCTTTTTCCTTGCCCAGCTATAGAGCTTCCCGAAATCTGACTCAGGATATCCTGTCTTCACATTATAAAGTAACTCCATCACAGACATCAGCTGAGCAGGCCTACGATTGGCTTCACAGGTAGGCCCTATTTGATTTGAAAAAGTAGCCAACCCAGCTTTATCCCCATTTTTCAGTGCTATGTTAGTAAATGCCAAACTACTGTTGATCGCATAATCCAACAAGCTAAGTCCTGCAAAGGGCATTTTCATCACTCTTCCTAGATCAATGATAGAATAAACCGGCTGGGATTTTTCCTCCTGAAAGTGATTGGTCATCAACTTACCTGATTTAGCAGCGGCTTTCCAATTGAGGTTCCGAATATCATCTCCGGAAACATAGGGTTTGATTTGTTCAAACTCCCTACTCTGTCCAAACTTCCGAAGTTTTTTGAGTCCATGCTCTCGCTTCAATGCATTAAAAGCAAAAAACTCATATTTCCTCATTTGCAAAAAGGAAGGGTACACCTTCACCACTTGGCTTTTATCAAAACTATAGCGTTTGGCAACCAGCCCCAGTGGCCCATAGGCAAAAACATGAAGGCTACCGAATTGATATTCCCCTCTCATTTTGGGACTTAGCAAATAAGAACTCTCCTGAACTTCATCTGAAGCTAAACTTGTATAATACCCAAAGTCCCTTTTTTGAAACTGCTCAGGTAATTCGTCCAGCACAAAAAGTCGAACTGAAAACCGGTAGTCATTCCTCAAAGAAACACCTACCTCATTTTCATCACTGTTGGAAAATTTCTCAGGAAGTTTTCTCTCTCCAGAAATACCATACCTTTTCCCAAAAATCAATAGAAAATCCACAGCAAAAAGTACCAGCAGCATGGACATAAAAAAGAGGGCAATGGGATATAAAACCCAAAACCAATAAGACAGGAAAAACAAAATCCCAATGGCAACCAACCCGAGATAGAGTCTTTTCCCCAAAAACAACTGTTTAAAGAATGTAAACAAGTTAACGTGGGATTTCGATAGATTGAATGATACCTTCCAATACCAAGTCAGGAGAAATTCCTTCCATTTCCTTCTCTGGATTGAGAATAATTCGATGACGCATGGCTGGAATTGCAGCTCTTTTTATATCCTCTGGAATGACAAAATCTCTCCCTTCGATCACCGCAAATGCCTGTGAAGCACGGAATATCGCCAATGAAGCACGAGGTGAGGCACCAGCATAAAGGCTGGGATGATTTCTTGTTTTCACAACAATCGTAGCAATGTACTGGATTAATTTTTCCTCAACTCTGATGACGGAGGTCCATTTCTGAAAATTTAGAACATCTTCTCCTGAAATTGCTGGAACTACATTTGGCTCATTTTCCGTCTCAGAACCACGGTTTTTGAGAATCAAGATTTCCTCCTCAAGGTTAGGTAAATCAAGATGGATTTTGAAAAGAAATCTATCCAACTGAGCTTCAGGCAAGCGATACGTTCCCTCAGAATCGATGGGGTTTTGTGTGGCCAAAACCATAAAAGGTTGAGCCATGGGATAAGTATGCCCATCCATCGTAACCTGCCTTTCTTCCATGACTTCAAACATTGCGGATTGAGTCTTGGCAGGGGCACGGTTGATTTCATCTATGAGGATAATATTAGAGAAAATAGGACCTTTCTTGAATTCAAAATTCCCTGAATTAAAAACCGATGTACCCAGGACATCTGCCGGCATGAGATCTGGAGTAAACTGAATTCGGCTATACCCGGTATTGACTGATTTGGCAAACAGTTTACTGGTCAGGGTTTTTGCAATACCCGGAACCCCATCAAGTAGGATATGCCCTTTACTTAAAAGCCCCACGATCATGAGTTCAATCATTTCGTCTTGACCTACAATTGTCTTCTTTATTTCTTGACGGACTTTTTCTATCCCCTGAGCAACCTGTTCCACTGGCAGGCGATTGCCAAAAGGATTGCCACTATCCTGCGGGTTGGAGATTTCTTCCATGAGTTTGTTTTGATTTAAAGTCTTCTATGAATTCATTAATCCGCTGTATATCTTCTTGATTCAGCTGTTCTTTAGTCTCAAGCAAGGTGAGTTGTTTTAGTAATCCTTGGGTTTCAATCAAACTCACGCCACTTTTGTTGGCCAATGATTCAGCAAGCTCCTCCCTGTTTTCTTCATACAAATTGAATTGAGTCCTGCAGTAATACCAGAATAAACTCAATTGCAATTGCCCAAGCTGAGTCATATCCTCTTGGTTGAGGTAAATAGAGGAGATGGTTTTCGCAAATTCCAAGGATTTATTCTCGGGAGGTCTGATAAGCTTAATCGCTTTTTGTTTCCGCTTTCCTTCAAATACCACCCAAAGCAGCAGCAAAACCCAGCAAGTAAAATAGGCTGCCTTGAGATACCGATTACTCAGCACTAAGTACAAAGGTGAGGAACTGGAAATTTTGCCTGATTTGATGTAATGATCCAGCAGAACCGGATGATCCAAATCCCAGGTTCCCAATACCTGTTCTGTGTAAGATTTATTGACTTGATCTAAGAGAAAATAATTGGAAAACACTTCTGGAAAAGCATGCAATGTAACAAGTCCATTTCCTTCTCTAAGCTGGATAAAATTTGGCTTGGATTCTTCTGGATCTAAACTATTCTGGTCATTGATTTTCCCCAAGACTTGTACTTGCGTGGTATCGCCCCATTCAAAATACTCCCCACGATGTAATTGGTCAAAAGTAGCAGGTTGAGACAAGTTCATAGGGCTTTCCAAACTTAAGGTATAAATCCGTTCTGCCTCAAAAGCTTCAGGAAAGACTTGTTCACGCAAAGCCAAGCTATCCAACAAGACCTTAGAAATACCAGAAGCTGAAACAAACAAATGCCCACCCCTACGAACCCAATTCAAAAGGTGCCCAAACTCATCCGGATCTGTACTGAAATAGTCGTTGATAAACACGTAAGTAGCCGAGTCTGGGATTTCCTCAATGGCCTCAAAAGGAGGGATCGTACTATCTTTCCAATCCCCCGGATGTTTCTGAACCAGGTCATAGAATACTTTCGCCCCCAATGGGCGGGTGTCATTTTGTTCATAACTTGGCGACCAATCCAAAGGCGCTGGACTAGAATAAATCAGCAAAAGGATGCCCAAAAGCAATAGAGAAAGAACAGTCATTATAATCTTTTGTCCCTGACTCATGACTGTTGGTCTATATGATTGAAAGCTTGTTCAAATTCAGCATAAGTCTTGGCATCCAGATCCAAATGCCCATACCAAACGAAATTATAAATTCGCGTCACTTCCGTGAATGCTGCAAGGAAAGAGCTTTCCTTCAACTCCTTTTGGTAATCATAATTCGTCTTGGAAGATTTCCATAAAATTAGTTTTTGCTCGATCAGGTGCCTAAGCACCAATAGGTATCTGTATCTCAGGGCAAGTCGAAAATCCTGATTCTGTAGAGCTTCTTCAGCCAGTTTTTTCAGATTGCTACTTTTAATCAGAATTTCATCTGAACTAATACCAGAAACCTGTTCTTTAAGATCTCGGTTGTTTTCTGAACTGAATTTCATGGCGAGCCAGACGAGTAAAACCATAAGCGCCAAGACTAATAAATAGGGGGCCAATTGAAAAAAAACCTTCCAGAACCCAGAAAGCGCTACTCCATCCCAGAGCCATTCCAAAAATCTATTCCAAGTTGCCTTCAACCAGTTATTTGCACGCTGAAGCCAGTTTTCCTCTTGCTGGATTTCTTTATATAAATAAGCTTCACTGGAAAGATAGCTCTCTTCATACCCTTCTTCGAATGACCAAGCCTCATGGTAAATAAAGCCTAAGCTGTCATTGCCAGCAAGCACAGTGTCTTGCAAGGTCAGGATGTCCGGTCTAGCAAATGATTGCCATTGGAACAAAAAAAACAGAAGAGCTATGAGTCCAATTCTAGCCAAGTTCCTCGAGTTTTGCCTTAATCCCAGTTCTATTTTGTTCTTCATCCAAATCCAAATAAACCAGGCCTAAGCAAACGACTATAATGACAGAGAGTAAGTTGCTGGCAGCCGAACTTATGGTGGATAAGATCAAGTATATAAAATCACCCGAAAGCTCTGGATTCCCACTTGCCGCGGAGAAAAAAGCCATGACGGCCAGGTAAATTGTACTCGGAAGTTGAAATACAAAAGACATGATCATAAATACAATGTAGATGACCAAAAGAGTACCAAAGGTAACCCACCAATAATCCGAAATAAGTTTGAATGCCCCGCTAATACTGGCAAATTTCCCCAGTTTCTGGAAACAGAATACAGGATAAACCATAGCCATAGGAACTGAAAGATAAATTCCGGGAATAACCAAAAATATAAACCCGAAAAACATGATTATTGCAGTGATAATAGAAAGTATAATCAGATCCCCCATATTGGATCGGGCTTCCTGAATTACAACTTCCTTTTGTACATCCCCTTTATTGTCTATGTAATTATTCATAAAAGCATAAATCGCAGCTGATAAAGAGGCATAAAAAAGGATACTGGTAAGCATCAATAAAAAAAGCACCAAAAAAAAGCTAAGTGGATCAGAGGTCATCCAGGAGGAAGTAGTAGCATACTGATAGAATCCTGCTACCACTATCGCCAACAGAAAGAAAATTCCAGAGGTATTTAATAGCACGTCCCAAAGGAGGCTTCTATTGATTCTAATGAAGGTAAATGAATCGGAAAGGATCGTTCCCAATTCTCTTCGCTCTCTTAATTCAAGGTAGGACTGCTGCTGCATGTGGTAGACTTTTTATTTAGGTTGATTGGTAAGTAAACATAGTAAAATACGATCAGCGCAAAAGACCCAAGGATGATCAGAATACTGAGAAAATCAGGCATCTGAGTCAAGCGCGTGACAAATGATTCTAAAAACCCCGCTAATACAAAAAACGGAATGGTACTCATTAGAATCTTCAATCCATCTTTTATGGATTGACGGAAGGAGTACATGCGGGTAAATGTGCCTGGAAAGAGTAGTCCATTTCCCAAAACCAAACCTGCACATCCGGCAATGACTATGACCGAAATCTCTATCGTACCATGAATCCAAATAGTACGGGCAGATTCCCAGAATAACTCTTGATCGAAGAAGAAATATTGGAATGATCCCAACATGACACCATTGTACATCAATACCAGCAATGTGCCTATTCCCACAAAGATCCCTGCTACAAAAGCAGTAATGGCCACTCGTATGTTATTGACTGTGATTCCCAAAAACATATCAATTTGGTTCATTTTTTTATATACAGCCATAGCGTCACCCGAATCTATATTCGCGAGCGTTTGGTTGACATAGCCATCTCCAAGAATGGAGCGGACAAAGGAAATATCAGTTTTCGCAGAGTAAGCTCCCATTAGTACAAAAAGGCCAAATACAAAGAAAGAAGCAGCCAGCTGCGGAAGGTATTTATAAAACAACAGTGGAAAATCTTTTGTATAAAAATCCAGCACTGCTTTGGCTCCCAACTTTTTGTCTTGATATACTTCCCGGTGATATTGAGAGGCTAAATGGTTGAGGTAAGAAGCAGTTTTTCCTTCTGGAAAAAAAGTTCTGGCAAAATTGAGATCATCTGATACCTCCAAGTACAAATCAGCTAAATCTGAAGCAGGAAGGGTATTTTTTTAGAAATATGCTCTTCAAATTCACGCCATTTAGCTTGATTCTTTTTGATAAAAAGGGATTCTCTCATTCAGTCAACTAGGTTCTGCTAAAACTATTAAATTATTTTTATTAAATAATATGGTAAAGGTATTTTTCCTGATAACTTTATTTTAGAACCCTGACACCTTCAAATGATGGAAGAAAATTATATCGAAACGGCCCATAATATCCAGATCCGACAATCCCCTGCAACGGTAGGAACGAGGATTTTAGCCCAGGTCATAGACTTCTTTATCATAGGAGTATATCTCATTTTGGTTTCGATAACTGCATTTTTCATTTTAAAAATTGAAAACGGTTCCATAGCCGTAACAACACTTCTTATTTTACCTTTTCTGCTGTATCATTTGCTATTTGAAATCTTTATGAATGGGCAGTCAATAGGTAAGTATACCATGGAAATTCGGGTAGTGCAGCTCGATGGCACGAGAGCTACCATTGGTAGTTACCTGCTTCGATGGATTCTTAGACCCGTGGATATCACACTCAGTTCTGGGGGGATTGCACTTTTGACGATTCTCTTAGGAGGCAAGGGCCAAAGGCTAGGTGACCTAGCTGCCGGAACGACTGTCATTTCCCTAAAACAAGAGGCAATAAAACGGGAGGATCTACTGACCAAAGTAAACAAAGAACACGAACCCAAATACCCTCAAGTCATCAACTTGAATGATTCTCAGCTTACTCAGATCAAAAAAATCAGGATAGAAGCGCTAAAATCTCATGATTTTGCACTGATCAATAAATTAGCAGAAAAGACCAGTACCCTGCTTCAGGTCAGCTACGATACCAAACCCCTTGAGTTTATCGATCAGCTGATTCTGGATTACGAATATTTTGCTCAAAAAGAGTATGGCGAAGTATAAGTCCCCTTCTGGGTGTAGTCAAATCGTACCAATTTCCCCCATCTGGGTGTAGTCAGATCGTTTTCTAAGCGTAGTTTTCCTGCCCCACTCCCGACAATTGTCGTGGACTGGCCCAAGGCTAAAACAATTCACTGAATTGCTTTATAACGCCTTGTCCTGCTTTACTATCCTAACTAATTTGTAATTGGTTTATCAGGACCACTTACCAAAAATCCACTTCTATCAAACCTTTTAATCCCAAGTACTTGCCCGCCGTGGCGGGATTCCTTGCACTTGAATATAGAAAGTCTTCCGGCTTTTCTACAATACCAGCTCTGACTCGCATCATTTTTACTCGGAATTCGGCAAGAAACTTTGGGGCCATAAATCTTCTTTTTGCCTTGCAAGTACAGGAAAGACTATTGAAAACAAAAAGAAAAATAATACTGAATTCAAAGAAAACTCATTGTGCGTACTATATTCCTTTTAATTCTCCTGCTTGCCTCACTTCCTGCTTTTTCCTAAAAACAGAACTCTGAAAAAAGTCAACTATTAATTAAAAAAACGAATTATTTTTCTGAATTTTCATCCTTCAAACTCATGGTTTTTATCAATCTATGAAACGCACACTCCAACTTGCATTGTTCCTTTGCCTTTCTATACCTGCAATTTCACAATCTTATAAAGACCACTATGCTAAAGCTGTTGAATTGCAAAATGAATTAAAACTTGAAGAATCTGAATCTGAATTCTCTAAAGCAATATTTTATGATAGATACAATCCACTTCCTTATTATAATAGAGGTGTTGTTAGGTTAAGGTTATATGACTTTGTAGGCGCAATTGAAGATTTTAACAAGGCAATAGAATACGAGCATCCTGTTATTGTTTTCCCTATAGTAAATAGAGGTACTATATGGATGCAATTTGGGGAATATGAGAATGCATTTTCAGATTTTGATGAAGCAATCTCTATAGATTCAACATTTTATTTGGCTTATTCCAATCGAGGACATTTAAGGTTTAAACTCCATGATATAGAAGGCGCTTTAGAAGATTACGAAAAATCAATTTATCTAAACCCGGGTTATGCCAAACCATATATAGATAGGGGAGCAATAAAATCTGATAAAGGTGACTTAAATGGGGCGCTGGAAGATTATGAACTTGCATTACAAATCGACCCTGATATGGCAGAAGCCTATTCTAATAGGGGAAATATCAAAAAAAGAAAAGGTGATTTTGAAGGTGCTTTGAAAGATTATGATCTCGCAATTGAAATAGACTCTTTCTTTGCAGATGCCTTTTATAACAAAGGTGTCCTTTACGCTTCTCAGAATAAATTCGAAGATGCAATTGTTGAATATTCCAAAGCAATCAAATTAAATCCTTTTGATGCAAAGTCGTATGTCAATAGAGGAGTTTGTAAGGCGAGAAAATCACCTCCTGATTATTTTGAATCTATTCTAGATTTTTCTAAAGCTATTGAACTGGAACCATCTAATCCTTGGCATCACAACAATATAGGGTACACGAGAGCAAATCTTGGGGATTTTGAGAGTTCAATCCCTGATTTTACACGAGCAATTGAGTTAGATCCAACTTATTATATAGCCTACCGAAACAGAGGAAAATCCTTGATTCAAATGAATAAAATTGAAGAAGCCTGCCAAGACTTTTCAAAGGCCATTGAATTAGGTGGAGAAGATTCAATTGATTTAAAAAAAGAATATTGCAGCGGCAGATGAATTAAAACCGATTTAATCTGAAATTAATTAGGATTTACTAAATACAAATCAGGAGATTTTGGAAAGAGTTGACACTATTTCTCAAGTCTTAACTCTAACACAATAAATCTGATATCTAAAATCAGAAATCATAAATCCTGTTCACTTCACCTCCACCACAAATCTCTGATACCGAGTCATCGGATGTTCCCTACTTCACCTATTCGTCATCGACCACGAGCACCTCATATTCAAGCACCAAGGCAGGAGATACTGACTAACAGATGTGGAAGGTAGATTAGACAAGGGGGGGGTAAGCTAAGAAGGAAGGCTTTTAGAAAATATACCCTGTACTGGGTATTGTGAGGGGAGGGATTAGTTGGGATATTGGAGATTGGCAAAGTTGGGGGGGGGGGGGCTAAACGCCGCCGTACTAATGACCACCGGAGTAGGATTATTTGGAACATTTACTGCCTATGTAGGCAGGTGGTTTGTAAAAGAGTAGGCAATTAATAGATATGGAAAATAGAAGAAGTCAAAAGTATTGGTTCTTAACAGATGCGAAAATAAATTATGAATTTCAATTCGATGCAATTAAATCATACTTAAATCAGTCCCAATCAATGATTCGAAATATTGAATCAGATTTAGAAAAAAAGTATAGGGAATGGGAGTCCGAAAGAAAAACAAACCCAGATTTACCTGAAGCACATTTTATTTTTGAAGATGAAGTTTATAACCATGACCAATTCTCTAGCATACTGAATGAGTCCACATTCCTTACTGTATATTCTAAATTCGAAAGCGAGTTCTTTTCAATTTGTGAAATGATTCAACATTTAGATAATTTGAAAATTGGACCTAAAGACATCAATTCTAAAGGTTATATTCAACAAGCTTATAAATATTTGAAAATAGTTATTGGAATTAATCTAACTAGTTTAAACGATAAATGGAGAGAAATAAATTTTTACGGGAATATTAGAAATGCAATTGCACATAAAAGAGGTAGAATAGATTTAAATAACCCTCAAAATGAAAATCTAATTTCATTTATTGAGAAATCAAACGGTGCTTACATCTACTTGACAGATCAAACAATTCAAATTGAATCAATTAATTTTGTTATTCAATTTATTGATTTAATAATCGATTTTCTGGTAGAAGTATCAGAATTGATTATAAATAAATAGTTAAGTATAACTAATAATCATCCATCTGGGTGTAGTCAGATCGTTTACTAAGCGTAGTTTGCCTGCCCTACTACCCGGCCCAAGGCTAAAAACATTCACAGAATGTTTTTTTTAACGCCTTGTCCTGCTTTAATATTCCTATCAATTTGAAATTGATAAGAACGCGCTGTCTACCAATAATCCACCTCAATCAGACCTTCTAATCCTTCTTTTCTACCCCACAGGCGATTTAATCACCTGGCAGGGTAAAAGTTATTTCAGTATTAGGAAGCATTTCTTTCAGCCAATCGAATTGACTCTGTGTGAAATTATTCCCATTCACTGCTAAATATCGAAGTGTATCCGCGAGTTTTGCAATTGAAGGTGGGATTTCAGAAATATCATTTCTTCCTATATCCATAAGATATAAATTATCCAACTCCCCAATGGAAGCGGGTAGATGTGTAATTTCATTAGAAATTAATCTAACCTCTCGTAAGTATTTTAGCTCGGCAAAACTTTCTGGTAATTCCTTTAATTTTATACTACTGGCACTTAATCCAATTAGGTTTTTAAGATTACCAATATTATTTGGCAAGTAGTTCAATTCTCCATGCAGACTGAGATATTGCAGATTAACGAGTTGATCAAAGCTTTCCGGAAGTCGAGGCATCCGTACCACTAATACTAACTTATTTAATTTATTCAACTTCCCGAAGTCCATTGGAATTTCAGTCAATCCTGTGCTGTATGTGATTGATAAATCCTGTAATTCTGTCAAATTGACAAAGCTTGCAGGAAGTCTTAGATAATCACCTGTCAGCCATAATGTTTCAAGATTAGTTAATCTACCAAAATCTTCCGGTAAGGTAGCATTGGGTCCTTTCACTGTAAAAAAACAGAACTTAAGAGAGGATAAATCTGAAAAAGAAGCTGGAATACTTTCTGATAAAACTGGGCCTCTAAACGTTTCTAAATTTTTAAGATTTCCAATCTGCTCCGGAAGTTTGGCAATGTTATTCAATTCAAGACTTACATAATTGAGGTTAGTCATTTCACTGAAACTTTCAGGTAAGCTGGTCAATCCAGCATCCACCATATCAAGGTATCTCAATTTTTTCAAGTTGCCTATACTCTCTGGTAGCGTACTAAGATTAGGTATTGAACTTATAATTAGTGTGTCTAATTCTGTCAGATTCCCAAAGTCTTCGGGGATAGTAGTAAAGTGATTGTGTGAAAGGTCTAAATATTTAAGCTTATGATAACTTTTTGTTATTACTTCAGGGAAATCATAGATGGGATTCCCTGGAATCCTTAATTTCTCAAGATATTTAAGTGCTTGGAGTTCTGGAAATTGTTCTAGATCGCTAAAAATCCAAGCCCTGGGTATTCCTAACATATTGATTTCTATAACATCACCATTTTCATTTACTTTATAGTAGTAATCATTATTTAATATCTGCAACTCTTGAAGCGCTTCTTCCTGTTGGTATTCCCCACTTTCAAATTCAATCGAGGAGGAGGCGGATTTACTTCCATACCAAGTGGTCCAAGTGATTTTTATGGTGGTATTTTCTAAGCCATATATAAGAACGTTTGGGTCTTTCTCGTCTACCAACCCTTGATTGCTTAAACCTCGTAAATGATGATAATCCCCTTCTATAGTCCATAATCCGTGATCATAGGATTTGCCAGTAAGCATTTTTCTGGTCTGAAAGGAATCTCCACTTACTTCAAGGATTTCAGTCTGTAATGGAGCGAATGTAACGACGACAGTATCCGAACTGCTCTTAGCTCCAAATTTAACCTCCCAAAGTAATTCATATTTTTCCCCCGGCATTCCATGAAAAATGGTTTTGGGATTCTTTGGATCTTCGAAAGACACTTTTTCTTCATCGAGCCCACTAAGGATTGTCCAAAGACCACTTTCACTCAACTTTAAACTATCTGCATTCAGTCGAATTGAGAATTTATTAACATTCAAAAAATCCTCGCCACCATCGATAAAGTAGGGAGGGATTACTGGCTCTTGGTCTTCCTTGGTCTGGCAAGCCGTTATAATAAATATTCCTATAACAAGTAAAAGGCAATTTTTCATCAATAGAATGTATGGGATCGTTGGTCGTTTCAATTTTTACATTAATCCTCGCTTGGAGGTGTTCGGAAATTCCCAAAGGTATCCGTTTTTATAAATAATAGTTTGCTATGACAATAACTTAAATTAAATCTACTTGCAGCAATCCTAAAACCCTGATCATATTCCCCTTCTGGGTGTAGTCAATTTGTTATAGTAAAAATAGCTCCATCTGGGTGTAGTCAGATCGTTCTTTGGACTGGGTGTAGTTTGTAACTACACCCTAATATCCTTACCAATTTGAAATTGGTCCAAACGAGCCATTTTTACCAATAATCCACCTCAATCAAACCTTTCATCATGGACACTTGAGCACTACACATTTTGACTAGTCCGTACATTTTTCGAAAATAATATTAGTGCATTAGGACATAAAAAAGCTTCATTAGTCCAAGACCCAAGTTTTGTCAATTGATAAATGAATAGCTTATCTAGCTTTCACATTTTTCTATAACAAACAGGCCTTCGCGCTCAATTTATGCAACAAACCTCAACTGCTGAACTGATCCCAATCAAGCAATCGGATCGAATTCTCTCCTTAGACATCATGCGAGGGATCGTACTTTTTGGAATCTTATTGATGAATATTAATGGCTTCGGCCTGGGCTTTGGCTACAATGATCCCACAGTCCAAGGTGGCGATACCGGCCTCAACCTCTACACCTGGATGATGACCAACCTCTTTTTTGAAGGTACAATGCGTGCTTTGTTTTCTCTACTTTTCGGTGTAGGGATGTTTATTTTTCTAGATCGACTTAGCAAGAAAGGCGCTGGCATTAAGGCCGCTGACATATTTTTCCGGAGACTATTGTGGCTGTTGGTATTTGGATTGATTCATGGCTACCTATTGCTTTGGCTTGGCGAAATCCTTTATGATTATGCTTTGATGGGTTTTTTGGTCTATTCATTCCGGCTGATGGCTCCTAAGAAATTGATCTTTACTGCGCTCCTCCTTTTTTGTATTGGGACTACTTGGAATTATTTTGACTATTCAGCACAAAAGAAACTGGTAAATCAGGTAGAGGAGGCGAATACGATGACTGCTTCCGGCCAAGAACTTTCAAAAGAACTGAAAGCTGCCCAAGAAACCTGGGAAGGGCAGGTAAAAGAAAGATCTCCGGAAGCCGCGGAGGAGTTTAATACCGGAATGCAAAAGGGTTATTTTGGTGCAGTGGCATTTTTAGCTCCTTTAAATATGGAGTTTGACATGGAAGCTCCCTATCGCTCCGATGTTTGGGATGTGCTGAGTATGATGCTTTTCGGGATCGCCCTATTTAGGTGGGGATTTCTCACTGGAGAAAAACCCGCTTCTCAGTATTGGCTGATGGTATTGATTGGCTATGCGGTCGGACTAGCAATCAATTACTACGAAATGCAGACCATTCTTGACGCTAATTTTTCAATTCTATCCTTTAAGCAAGCCGATATCACTTACTACTGGGGGAGATTTTTTGTCTCCATCGGTCATGTGGGTTTGATTATGCTTTTTTCTAAGGCTCCATTTTTTGCATGGTTGAAAAATGGACTAGCTGCCGTAGGCAAAATGGCCTTGACCAATTACATGATGCATTCCGTGTTCTGCATGTTCATTTTTACTGGAGTAGGCTTTGGGCTAATAGGAAAGCTTCAACGCTACGAATTGCTTTATGTGGTCGTTGGAATCTGGATCTTTCAATTGATACTCAGTCCGATTTGGCTTCGATATTTTCACTATGGCCCGATGGAATGGCTTTGGAGGAATCTCAGCTATGGCAAAGTTCATCCAATGCGAAAAGGACCACAACAGATAGATTGATTGCATCATGTATCTATAAGCAGCTGTTCGGGATTTGCAATCCCGAATCCGAACTCTTATCCAGGAGATAGTAGAGGGTATTGTGAATCAGATAAGAAGGGTAAGCCATGTCATTACTACCAATTTCGAGAAATAGATAAGGAGAAACCGTGACAATAAACAAGTTGGCTGATCCCGCTTGGGAACACAACCTAATTCAAAGTGAAAAGACAATTTTAGTAACTATTTAAACAAAAAATGAAATGAAAAAAGCAGGCATCATCGGAGGTTCAGGCTTTATAGGAAGCTATAACACCCAAAAGCTTCTGAATGAAGGATACAAGGTAAAAGTATCTACTACGGACCTTTCCAAAAAAGAAAAGTATGAACATTTACTCAGCCTAAAAAATGCTGAGAACCTAGAAATCGCTCAATTGGATGTGGAAAACAAACAGGAGCTTTTGGATTTTTTGAAAGACTGTGAAATAGTAATTCACGGAGGAACACCTTTTCAATTGGATGTCAAAGACCTTCAGAAAGAATTGTTTGACCCTACCATAAAGGGTACAGAAAACTTCCTTGAAGCAGTTCTCAAGACTCCCGGGATAGAAAAAGTCATTTTTATTGCATCGGTGGCGGCTTACAACACAAGCTTCCCATTTTTACCCGAAGGAAAAACTGAAAATGACCAGATCACTGAAAATGATGCTCCGTTTATGAGTGAAGAAGGCATTCCTTATGCCCAGGCAAAGTTTATCGCCAATCAGGCCGTCAATAAATTCATAGCAGACCACCCTGATCTAAGTTTTGAAATAACTTCTGTTTCACCGACGGGTGTGATGGGAAAATCTTTGTCAAACAGACAAGATTCAACTTCAACGGGTATACAATTTCTGTTTAAAAATAAAATTGCCCCCAATCCCTTCATACAAATGATCTATGATGTGGATGTATTATGGGCATTGATAGATGTAGAAGATGTTGCCGAAGCGATTTTCAAAGTGGCTACAACCAAAAACACCCACGGTAAAAACTATCTTTTGTCCAGTGAAAGTTATAGGGTATCAGATGTGACATTGATGCTCAACAATCAACTTCCGGTAGGCAAACCTGAAATCGTCTATAGTTCTGCTTTGGCAACAAAGGATTTGGGAAAAAGCTTTAAACCAGTGAGCATTCCTTTGAATAACTATTCATCATAAGAAAATAAATACGGGCAGCCAACAGCACATAAATGTAAGTGAGGGTTCTGTGCTAAAAATCCCCGTCTAAGTGTAGTCAGATTGTTCGTCTTCTGGGTGTAACTACACCTAGTCCCGGAGATAGCTTATTTTGGTTCTTCTCTGAATAGGCAGTACATTAAATCATGGGATTTATTGGCTTAAAAGCGAAGACTAGCAAGATCCCTAGCTTTCTTTATTCCTATACAAAAGCAAATGATAAAATTCTTTAGAAAAATACGCTACGACCTTATGATGAAAAATAATACTATAAAATACTTAAAGTATGCCATTGGTGAAATTGCGCTGGTCATGATAGGGATTTTGCTGGCTTTACAAGTAAATAATTGGAATGAAAACAGAAAGAACAATAACTTGAGGCAATCATTCATTGATAATTTAATTGTTGATTTGAAAAATGATATTGAAAACCTTGAAGCCCTTAATGTAATTAATACAAATGCCGAAACAGAAGGCTTTTATCTTGAGTCATTTTTAGACAATAGTCTGATTGAGATCGATACGCTAAGGCTAACAAATTCGCTCATTTTTTGTGGGTACGTGCCGAATAAATCTCTTATTTCCTCTACCTATAACGACTTGATCAATAGTAATAATATCCACTTGTTTAAGGATATGGAATTGAAAAGGCTTTTGGATGAATACTATGTAAATAATACCTGGTTTGAACTTTTAAATACCCGAATCCTACAAACCATATGGTATGATTACCGAGATGAAATGTTGAAATTTCACAGCCCTAAACTCTATCAGGATTTTTATGAATTCCAAAAAGCAATAGATTCTAATCCTTCTCAATACCAGGTGCAATGGGATCAAATCAAGAACAATGATTACATCAAAACACAAGTGGGAATGATTGGAGCCTACAGAAAATTAATACGGCAGGATTTTGATAGATATATACTAAAAGCCAAGACAACCTTGGATTATTTGGAAAAATCCAGATAAGAAAAACATTACGAGCTTTTCTTGAAGCCCCTTACCCCCATCTGGGTGTAGTCAGATCGTTCTTGGGACTGGGTGTAGTTTGCCGGCCCTGCTAGCCGGCCCAAGGCTAAAAACATCCTGTAAAGTTATCAGGATGCAATTGGTCTTGTGGAATAATCCAAACCCTGAATGAATTGAAAACTCTATCAATTTTCCCAAAAATGCAAAGTATAAAAGTATATTAGTAATCAAAGCACCAACAAACTAATTGTACACTAGCCTGATACTAACTAGACCAACCACTAAACCATGATCAATTTCTTCAGAAAAATTCGTCAAAATATGTTGGTTCAAAACAAGTTCACAAAATATCTAGTCTATGCATTTGGGGAAATTATCCTGGTGGTGATTGGGATATTAATTGCATTGTCAATCAATAACTGGAATCAAAACCGTATAAACCGGAATCTAGAAACTCAATACTACAAACGCCTTTTGGAGGATGTCAAAGAAGAAAAATTAATCCTAGAAGCGACAATAAATTATTCCAATCAGGTGATTGGCCATGCCAAAAAAGCCCTTGCTATATTTGAAAATTCGCCAGATGCTTATCCGGATTCAGTTCAAAATCTCATAGATATGTATCAGGCGAGCCAGCTGCAAGACTCCAATTCTGCTTCCTCCACTTATAAGGAGCTTATTGCTTCTGGTCAAATTAACCTGATTCAAAACGAGGCCCTAAAAACAGCCTTAGTCCGATTTTATGAGATAGAATGGACCGAAATTGGGGTTTTAAAACTAGAGAATACCTATCGGCTGAATTTAAGAGGAAAAATGCCAGATGAAATCCAGACAGAAATTCGATCCAACTGCGACGATATCTATGTGAAATCGAGGAGTAATTATCTGACAGCTTTACCGGATAAATGTGAAATAAATCTAGATCCCCTTGTTGCCAAATCAGTGGTAGAAGAGCTGCGGCAAGACGAGAGTTTAAAAAAAGATTTGAGATATCTAATTGGAAATGAGACCAGTAAACAAAATGATCTGCAGACAATATGAGTTCAACTCGACGAACTCAATATGCTCCTTCAAAACATAATAAATGATTAGTTTATTCAGAAAAATTAGGCAAAAGCTATTTGATTCAGGGGATTTTAAGAAATACCTCTTTTATGCCTTTGGAGAAATCATATTAGTGGTTATCGGTATTTTGATTGCTGTTCAGATTAATAATTGGAATGAGTCAAAAAAACTTGAAGAGAAAAAACAACAATATTATGACCAGCTTTTGAGTGATATAGCCACAGACACCACCAACATACATTATTTTATTAAGCGTATAGAAAGTAGTATTAATTCCTATGAAACTTATGTAGAAACTTTTTCAGAGTCTGATATTGCTGTTGAAACTACTATAGAAAATCTAAGCAAAGTCGAATATACTTACCCTATCATTAATTTTTATACCAACACAATGACTACTTTAAAAGAAACCGGGGACTTAAAATTAATACCAACAAATATTCAAAATAGTTTATTGGACATTTTGAGATTACAATCAACTGTCGAAAATCAAAGAAATCAATTAGACCCTGCTTATTTGAGTTTACTTTCCGAGGCCAGAAAATTAGGGTTTAGCTCTTTATCAAAAAGACTATCAAATCAATCAAAGCTAGCAGAGGTAGTCAAAATTGAGGAAAATGTAGGCGAAATCATTCTCACTATTGAGGCTGCTTTAGTGGTGAAAAACTGGGTAGAAATAGATAGACTGGAGAGTTTTAATAATTTATTGATAAAATATCGAAATCTGGAGAAGCAGATTATGCTTGAAAAAGAATGAGAATAAGGGAGGGATTTCCAAAGAACCCAATGCTCAATAAAAGTTAAGATCCATAAGGATAAACCACAAATCAATGCTAAAATTTTTCAGGAAAATCAGGCAAAAGCTACTTTCGGAAGGAAACCCCATCTGGGTGTAGTCAGATCGTTCTTTGGACTGGGTGTAGTTTGTAACTACACCCTAATATCCTTACCAATTTGAAATTGGTCCAAACGAGCCATTTTTACCAATAATCCACCTCAATCAAACCTTTCATTCCCGAGTACCTGCCCACCGTGGCGGGATTCCTAGTACTGAAATACAAGTAATCTTCCGGCTTTTCTACTATTCCTGTTCTGACTCGCATCATTTTTACTCGGGTAAAAAATAGAAAATTCGAATATTGGGCAAAAAAGGATAATTTGTGGTTTATGGATAGATTCTGTTGCTCCATGTGCACATCAAGAGTATTTCTCTTCTTTTTTGTCTTATTTGGACCTTTCTTGAGCATGGCTCAGGAAAAAGACTCTGTAGCAAAGATTGAATTATCCGGCTTCGTTGAATTGTATTATGGGTACGACTTTGACGATAATACGAGTGGAAGTCGCTATCCATTTCTCTTCAGTCACAACCGTAAAAATAAAGTTGCTGTCAATCTTGCTTTGATCAAAGCTTCCTTCGAATCAGGTAGATTCCGAGCCAATTTGGCTCTGCAACAAGGAACATACCCACAGGACAACTACAGCGCCGAACCGAAAGCCCTTCGATGGATTCATGAGGCCAATTTGGGATATGCCCTCAACACAGAAAAAAACGTTTGGCTGGATGTCGGGGTGATGCCTTCCCATATTGGTTTCGAAAGTGCCATCTCAACAGAGAACCTGACACTTTCCAGATCCATTATCGCAGAGAATAGCCCTTATTTCGAAACGGGGGCAAAACTCAGCTGGCAAAAAAATGAACGCTGGTATTTTGCCTTTCTGTATCTGAATGGTTGGCAACGAATCCAAAGTATCCCGGGACGAAATAATCCATCTTTTGGCACCCAAGCTTCTTTTGCCCCCAGTGAAAAAGTCCTTTTCAACTGGAGTACCTTTCTGGGAACAGATCAGAGCAAAGAGGCTGGAACCTATCTCTTTTTTTCCGATTTCTATGTGGACTGGAAACCTGCCGTTTCCTGGCATTTGATCGCCGGATTGGACGTAGGCAAACGAACCCTTCTCTTGGATGCCGATCGTAACTGGTGGGGAACTTCCCTTATTTTGCAGCGAAGATTTACCAAGAGCTTTGCATCGGCCATCCGATACGAATATTACCACGATCCATTTCAGGCCATTGCCCCTAGCAACGTAAATGAAGGCATTCAAACCAGTGGCCTCTCAATCAACACTGATTGGAAGATCGGACAATTACTCACTTTCCGATTGGAAGGAAGATGGCTTCAAGCTCCAAGTGAATTCAACCTTGGTCTGGACAGCGGCAGTAGTAGCAACTTCTTCTTGCTAGGTTCTCTCGCAGTAAACTTGAACAATTGAAATTTTGAATAAAAAAAAGCTCCCCAGCCTGAGTGTAGTCAAATCGTTTTCTAACAGTAGTTTGCCTGCCCTACTCCCGACAATTGTCGTGGACCGGCCCAAGGCTAAAAACATTCATAGGATGTTTTTTTAACGCCTTGTCCTACTTTAATATTCTTATCAATTTGAAATTGATAAGAACATGTTGTTTACCAATAATCCACCTCAATCATCCCTTCCATTCCGGAGTACTTGCCCGCCGTGGCGGGATTCCTAGCGCTGGAATAAAAGTAATCTTCAGGCTTTTATACAATTCCAGAACTGACAGGATTATTTTGAAATTAAATCGCAGTGAATATTGTCTAGCATGAGTTTAATAGTATATTAAAAAACAGACAACTAAGCATAACTTTCTCTATAGCATCACTATTGGAAAATATATACTAATAAAGGGTTTCGATATAGAAGGACTAAATACAATTAAGAAGTAGTATTAAACTAATTAATCAACCGATGACCGCAGCTGAAATTGTAAGCCAAGTTTTTTTACCCTTATCTCTTGCTATTATTATGCTAGGAATGGGGATGACCTTAGTCCCATCTGATTTTACTAGAATTCTAAAGAATCCAAAATCCATTTTAATTGGTCTTACCAATCAACTTATCTTTTTACCAATTATTGGTTTTTTATTAGCACTAGCTTTTAATTTAAATCCAGTAATGGCAGTCGGATTAATGATTCTGGCTACTTGTCCAGGCGGTGCAACAAGCAATTTGATAACACAGGTTTGTAAGGGAAATATTGCCTTATCTGTTACATTAACAGCTACAGCTAGTGTTTTATGTGTAGTTACAATACCTTTTATCCTGTCCTATGTACTAGAATATTTTGGCACTGACACAAATACCACAATCGAATTACCCATAGTTGATACTATCCTCCAGATATTAGTCATTACTATTATTCCTATTTCAATAGGAATGCTTATTCGTAAATTCAAATCAAACTTTGCAATACGAATGGAAAAACCAATGCGTATTGCTTCTACTGTAATCTTTATTTTGGTCTTTCTGGCTGTGGTGGCCGCAAATTTCAACATGATAGGTCCAGCAATGAAAGAAGTAGGGCTGGCAACTTTGCTATTAAATATACTGACAATGGGGATGGGTTATTTAACAGCTAGATTGTTTAAATTGGATTTAAAGAGTGCCATTTCAATCACTGTGGAGAGCGGTATACAAAACGGTACTTTGGCATTTGTGATTGCTACCTCAATATTAAATAATGTAGAAATGGGCATACCAACTGGAGCCTATAGTATTTGGATGTTTATAACTGGAGGGATATTAATGTGGCAACTTGGAAAAAGACCTAAAGCAAACTTAGCCAAAGCGCACCCAAAATAGGCATTAGAAACAACCCCCATCTGGGTGTTGTCAAATCGTTTTCTAAGCGTAGTTTGTAACTACGATTGATTATCTCAAACTCCTCTCAGGCATCACCTTATTTCTTGCTGAATTTAACCCAAAGCTTCTCTCCCCATTTGCTCAGGAAATTCTGTTCATCTGCTCCTTCTACGTCCTCTTCACCTAATGCATATCCCATAGGTTTGAGTGCAGGAGTTGCATCAAAAATTATCTTCGCGATACCAGCAATAGGAATACTCAATATCATTCCTATTATCCCCCATATTGCTCCTCCTAAGATCACCACCATAATTGTTACCAGAGGATTGACTTCTACTTTGCTCCCTACGACATAAGGTTCCAGGATATAGCTTTCGACAAATTGAGCAAGTCCAAAAGTAAGGGACACACCTATTATTCCACCAAGTTCTGCTCCTGCAAAGACAGCCATAATAATAGCTAAAACATATCCAATAATATTCCCAATAAAAGGCACTAAAGATAAAACTGCCGCAATTACACTGATCAAAATGGCATTTTCAATTCCGGATATAGACAAACCAATTGAATAAATAATAGCCAAAAAGACTATTAGAATAAATCTTCCTACAATGAAATTCAGCCCCAATTCTACAGTATGACTCATCACTTCCTCTGCCTCTTTTTGGTTTTCTTCACTGAAGAATTTCAGAATCGAAAGCTTAACCTTATTTCTATAAAGTAATAAAAAAAACAAGTAAACCAATGTCAGTACAGAACTGGATAAAAAACTAAAGAAGTTCATTACTATAACCCCCACTTCTTGGGAGGCATTGGATACAATTTTCTCGGGAGAAGGCTGGCTATCTGAATTAGCCTTATCAGTGGATTGGTTTGAATCAAGTCTTTTTTCAGATTCTTCGTTTGGCTTGGCCCCTGAGTCTTGTCCCGAAAAACCAAACATCCCTAATTGCTGTTCTAGGTTTAATCCCGTTTTTTCCGTGACTTTCTGCTGAAATCCCTCCAATTTCGGTTTTGCTTTACTTTTTATCTCAGGCCATCGCTCGGAAACATTTGCTACCTGCGCAGATATGATGACAAAAAAAGATAAGAACGCCAGCAAACTCAAAAGCACACTTACAAAAGCTGAGAGGCCTTTGGAAAAATTCAAGCTTTCCAATTTTCTACACAAAGGAATGCAAATCAAAGTCAACAAAACTGCGATTGCTAAGGGCTTTAGAAAGCCTCCAGCCTCGATTAATCCTACAATCGAAAAGTAAGTTCCTACCACAATGAGCGTAAGAATAATTAGTATTTCCTTTGATTTCATTTTGGCGTTTTATAAAAGATGAGGTGAAGAATATACTGAATGTTTGCGCTTTTTAAATACCGGATAGGAGATTTTCTCCTGGCAAGCGGAAATGCCAATGGTTACCCAAGCTAAATTTGTAGCGTAGTTTTGAATTTCATGCATGATTGATTTGATTTTGCATTAGATCAGATCAATCATACAGCCAAAAGAGGAAATTGTACTATTTAACTGCTGTTGCCTTTTGGAAGTATTTTAGAAAGCAAAATCCGAATTTAAACAGTTCATATGTGAAAAAACATTCCCATTTCGAGTCTTTAAATTTCCATCCAAAAAAAGAAGAGGACTTCCAAAGCTTAAAAAAATTAGATCGGAAACTACATTATTGATTTCAAGAATAAGTCAGATTTCTCCCACTCCCTATACTTTGTCCCAAACGGAAATCGATTCCGCAGTATTGCTCAAACTCAAGGACTGTCTTTGGGTTGCATTTACTAAATTGGTGGACAATAATCACAAAATAACTTTTATGAAATCGAGCATGAATAAAAAGTCCTACACTGGAATGATTATATTCTGCGAGATTCCATTTGGCCAAAACGAAAAATTATAAACACATGAAATCGACCCTCTTAACCTTTGTATTCGCACTCTCCTTGATGGTTTGCAAAGCACAGGACAACAGGCCTGGACCCCAACTACCACCTGAAACAGGTGAAACGTTTAAGGTAGGACTTGCCGGATACACCTTCGTGAAATTTGACCTGGATAAGACATTGGAAACATTGAAGGCCTTGGATGTTCATTACCTATGCATCAAAGATTTTCATTTGCCAATGAATAGCACCGATGCTGAAATTGCCGAATTTCATGAAAAACTGAAAGCCCATGATATCACCGGATATGCGGTTGGCCCAATCTATATGAAATCTAAAGAGGAGATCGATAAGGCATTTGATTATGCAAAACGTGTTGGAGTAAAGCTGATCGTGGGTGTCCCTAATGTGGAGCTGCTTCCCTACGTCGATCAAAAGGTGAAGGAGTATGATTTTAAATTCGCCATTCATTTGCACGGACCAGATATCGAAATCTATCAAGATGCTGATGATGTCTGGAACCACACCAAAGACCTAGATCCAAGAATTGGAATGTGCTTGGACATTGGACATGACACCCGAAATGGAAAAGACCCGGTAGCCGATATGGAAAAATATCACACACGTGTATTCGATATGCACATCAAAGATGTGACAGGACCAACAAAACAGGGTTATTCACTCGAGGTAGGTCGCGGCATCATCGACTTTCCTGCCATGGTCAGAATGATCAGAAAAGTGGGTTACACTGGGGTTTGCAGCCTGGAACATGAAAGAAATATGGACAATCCATTTATGGGCATAGGGGAATCTCTTGGCTATTTCAGGGGAGTTATCGAAACCACCAAGGAGTAGATGTTAAATAAGTCCTAGATATAGGAAGGCTGAATTCGAAAGAGTTCAGCCTTTTTTGATAATAAATGTCATCCCCAACCTTGGTGAAACCTCCCCATAACAGGCTAAATCACAAAAAGACCATCCCGAAAGATGGCCTTTTCTAGGATCAACTCGTCGTCAAACACTTCAATCCCTTACTTTACTTATCTGAATTTTGAATGTAAGCTATCGTCTGCTCCACCCAATCTGATTCCTGATTCAATTTGACATCCGGCTGCACACCCACTTCTTCAAATTCAATAAATTCTCGCTGACGCATATCCGTGGGGTAAAAATTAAAAAGACCAGAAGGCGAATTAAAGCTTTTTCCATAGTTAGACCCGTAGCTAATTGCGCCATAGGTTCTCTGCCCCAGTTGGATGGCATCAAATTTATCCTTTAGGCGAACAGTCGTCATTTCGGCGTTGGAACCGGTGAAAAAATTGGTAATGACATAGATGTTAACTTTCTTTTTTTTCAGTTCCTTGAGTATGGGAAGGGAGATTTTATCAGCTCCGCCCCCATTATTCCTAAGATCAATGATCAGATTTTTGGCGGTAAGATCTGTCTGGATTTGTGAGATAAGCGCATCCCGATCTTTAGGTTTGGTCGTGCGACTGAAGCTATTTAGCCATACGTATTGAATATCATCGGACAAATTTGAAAGTTGATAAGAATCCTCCGCTGCCTTATCTATCCACGCGTGGTTATTTTTAAGATTCTCTTTCAACACGGATGGAAAAAGCATCCCATGGTCGAAGAATTGAGCTTTAGAGAATTTGAGATTTTTTTGATTCGTTCCATAGTGCATGATGTCGAAATGTGAATCGATGTTGGATTGCTTAAGGTAAGCGAAGATTTGCCCAGGCTCCCAGATTTCATCTTGGGACTCTAGAATCACCCCCACCAAACTGTCTTCAGCAACCCGATAAACTCCCATCTTTAGCTTGCTGCCAATGGTATAAACCCCTTCAACTTCATCTAGGCTTTTTCCATCCAGACTTTTAGCCAATTCGTCTAAATTTCTGTCGCTCCTAGGAAAGTTTTTGAATTCATCAGTTTCTCTGTACCGTGCTATAAAACTAGAATTCTGAAGGTTTTTCTCATCTAGGCTCGAAGGATTCTCAGTGAGAGTAGCATGTTTATCCTGCACCATTGACATGAGTTGATTCAGCTTCCAAAAGCAATCTAACTTACTCTGCTCATCCTTCATCTGAGCTCTTAGCTTTTGGTAATTCTCTTTAAACATCAACTTCTTTTCGCCTTTAATCTGATCTTTGAACGAGGCTGTTGTTTGGATTTGCTCATAAACGAAATCAAGTTCAGAAGCACAATCACAGTTGCTTTTTGCTGCAAGGTTTAAGTTAAAATTAAGCAGCAGAATTAAAATTGATAATTTTTTCATTGAGATTGATTTTTGTGTTTGACTGATTCAAACATACAAACTCAAATCAACCTCTGGAGACATTAAACAAGCATTGTGGCGAAATTGCACTAATCTGTGGTGAAATTAACAGCAGCTATTAAGCCCTCTTGATATGTCTTGGACACGGGCACTTCTATTCCTTCACTCAGGCAGATATGCAATTTTCTATTACCCGTTTTCCATTGATTAAAATGCGCTGGATTTATCAAAAAAGAACGATGCGTCCGGATCAGTTCTGGAACCTGCTCCTCTACCGTGGATAGTTTATTTCGGATCAATTGTGTTTTTAATTTCTCCCCATCTTTAAAAAAGACCTCCACATAATTATCCGAAGATTGTATATAAATCAAATCCCTCCAATGCAATCGAAGCCCTTCAAAATTCCCGACTCCCCGAATTTCAATTTTATCTTTTTCGAGTTGTTTCTCCTTGTATTTACCAAAAGACCAACGACTGATCCCCAAAATCGGAAATACCGTCAAAGCAGCAGGCAAATAGATAGCTTTTGCAAAATAGTCAATAGTATAAGCGTAGGGATTTGCATCCATCACAATATAAAAGTAAACAAGCCAGGTGGTGACAAATCCAATCAAGATTAATGTGGACATAAAAATTAACTCTGAACCAAGAAGCCACTTCCCTTCCTTCTCTGCAAGCCATACTTGCAAAGGAAGGCAAAGCAAGTAGCAAGTTGCTCCAAACAGCCCGTAAATTGGTGGGAATTTCAGTTTATCGATATCATCAAGCTGCCCCACATCAAGCGGCTCTGTAAAAAACAAAAAAATAAATATCCAGATTGCCAGACCAAAGGCGATAATCAGGTGATGTTTGATAGAAGGGTCAAAAGGGTAAGCGTTTTTCAACTTTTTTCTTTAAGCTACAATACTATTTCAAAAACTGGTTCCAAAAGGAAAAAACAGAAACACTAATTCCCCATGATGGCATCTCACCTTGATATGAATGATCAGTGAAGATGCTTGGTCACACTAGATAGAAAATCTTGCTGAAAAACTCAAATAACTCAGGGTGACAGGTTTTCACATTTATTTATCCACTATTTTCATAAAAAGAGCCGTTGGCTATATTTTGTGAATATGAAAAGTAAGATTCTTTTATTCCTGTTATTTTTCTCATCAATCAGTTTCAAATCCTTTTGTCAAAGTTTGAATGAATATCAGGAAAGAGAATTGAAGAATTTAGCTCAAAACATCAAGCAACTTACCCAACTGGGTGTTTAAAATCGATCTTGGGACAGGATAAAGTTTTTAGCCATAAATCTTTCTAAAACTTGTAGAGACTAATATCAAGATAATGGATCAAACCGGTATCCGTTTTTGTGGAAACCCTCCCCCGAAAAATAAATCACCCTGTTGGGAAAGCAATCGATAAAGTTCGTCCTGACTCGGCAATTTTTAAGCTCTAAGATTTATACCTTAAAATTTGAGTTTCAATTGTATTTAAAATTCATTTTCTAACCTGATTTAAATAATATGAAAAATAACCTAGTACTTTTCCTCGGCATTTTTTTCCTGGCGTCCTGTGAAATGGAAAGCATGAGTGACATACAACCCGATCAGGAATTTGCCGCTGCAGACCTCCTTAGTGAAGGGGTTGACACAGATATGTTAAACACACAAATAAAGTTAGAATCCGACCTTGAAGCCTCGGCAAAGATAGATGGCCAATCCATAGAGTCGCTGATCGATGGGTGTGCACTGGGCCCAGGATACTGGAAGTCGCACTCAAACTTCCGTAACACTAAATATGATCCGACGTGGGTGTTACTGCCAAATGGGCCGGAAACACCGTTTTACATCAGCGATGCTACTTGGATAGAGATATTCAAAACACCGCCCGCCGGAAATGCGTATTACCTGCTTGCCCATCAGTTCATGGCAGCGAAGTTGAACGTTTGGAACGTATATCGTGATGTAGATCCGTCGGCGGTGTTAGCGGAACTCAACGCAGCTGAGATTCTGTTCAAAACCTTCACTCCGGCTCAGGTAGCCTCACTTCCAAAGAATAGCCCTGAACGGTCGCAGATGCTCACCCTCGGATCCAAGCTCGAAAACTTCATCAACTCTCTCTCTTCCCCAGAATACTGTGACTGATGCAACAAGGCTTGAGATGGCTTTAAAGCCATTCTAAATATAAAGCAGGGAGCGCGAAGGGCTCCCTGTTTGTTTTTTCTCGGTATTGCTAATCAGATTCAATCACATCTGCCTGCCAAGCACATTGTAATTGATAGATACATTGGAAAGGTTAATATTTAATAGAAGATTATCAATCTTTACTGGTTCAGCTGAAGAATGCCACAAATAGGGATTTTGAATCAGATCAATTTCTGGCTCAACGTACTTTTGAAACCAGAATAAATTACCTGGAATATTTTTTGGAATTCACAAGAAGTAAAGACTGGTATAAAAGGTGGAAAACCAGGGATAACCTTAATAAATGCTGAAATTGAACTTTTTTGATTGAATGAATCCCTCTTTTGAGGGTGTTCCCCCTAGACCAAAAGAACTTTTTAAGTCAAGCAAATCTTTAATAGAAATTCAAATTATTAAACCTAAATTTGAATCTCTTTTTAGGATGCACAATAACTAATTCCAAACAAGCAAAATCCTAAATCCTCCTTTACAGTAAAGTGAATAAAGCCAAATTATTTAATAGCTGAATTTTTAAAAACCCATTAGAAATTTACATCAAAAGAATATGACAAAAGCAGCAATTCGAACTATCGTTTTAATTTTTTGGGCAGGCCTTTTTTTTCAACTTTTGATTATTAACAAGTATAAAGCTGAACCTTACCCCGCTATTAGATTTCCTAGTTTCAGTAGTACAGGACAAAATGGGGGATTCAAAAAAATCAATCAATATGAAGTCTATCTTCATTCAGATGATCAGCAGGATAGTATTCTTTATTCATTAGATCAATTCTTACCAAAAATCAGCTATAACAAACCTAGCATTGATTTAATAGCAAGTAATTATCAAAATTCAAAAGAAAGGACATCAGAAAAAAAAGAATTTGAAGATTGGGTTTCAAAAAATCTCAAAGAAAATATCCCTGATAAAGAAATTTCCAACATTTCCATTTTAGAAATGCAATACAATTACGACTTGAACACTAACGAATTAGAAAAAGAGGGGACATTGATCAATTATGTTAAAATAGAATTACAATCTAATGAGTAAAATACTTTCATATTTTGATCATTTAGTATTCGATGAATATCGAATGGATCCCAAAGCTATGGGGGCCTATAGGATCGTATTTAGCATTTTCATCATTTTTGTTTTAGGGATTCCTGATTTTAGATATCTAGCTCAATATCCTGACTTAATCTTTCAGCCACCTTTCTTAAGTTATGCTCAGTTATTAGATGGGTTTCCTCCAGCTTTTATCATAGGACTCTTTTCGTCCTTGCTGGTGCTTTTTCACCTGTGTGTACTCTTTGGGTTTTATACTAGGTTTTGCTCCATAGGTTTGACCCTACTTTACCTAATTCTGTTTACTATCAAGTTTTCATTTGGCAAAATAGATCATGCTTGGATGGTCACCATATGGATACCCCTTTTCATGGGAATAGCTGGTTGGGGGTCTGAATATTCGATCGATAAAACACTGCGAAAAAGTAAACCAGTATCGAATGGATGGCCTATTTTTTTATTAGCAAGCATTTTGGCATTTGGCATGTTCACTGCTGGCTTACCAAAATTAATGGGCAACTGGTTATCATTTGATACCCAAGCTGTAAGACATCACTTTATTGATAATTACTACATTAGGGATCGCCATGACCTTTTAGCACCTTTATTTTTAAATGTTCAATCTGTATTTATCTGGGAATTTTTTGATTATGTAGGTGTTTTATTTGAGTTAGGATTTATTCTTTTGCTCTTGAATAAAAGATACTTTTCATGGTTTATAATCATTGCGATATTATTCCACATAATGAATCTATTGATTCTGAATATTAAGTTTACAGGCAATTTACCAATCTACTTGTTGTTCATGCCTTACGTTCTTAATTCCGAAAATAAGACAAAGAAAAAATGGGCTTCCATAAATTGGTTGTGGGTATTTGCGGTGACTTGTGGATTGTATTTTATAGCATGGTTTGTCTTTGAAATTCATTTAGACCTATATGATATCACTTTCAATTTAGGCTTCGATTCAAATATTACCAGTTTAATAATTATGCTTGTGGTCCTAGGGTGTTACCTAAATGCAATCATTAAACAGATAAGAACTAAAAGGAAACAAGAACAAATTGAATTTTAAAGCATTTGGAGGTTGTAGATAAGAATAAGCAATACGATGCAATAATTGTTGGATCAGGTCCCAATGGACTTGCAGCCGGTATCGCTCTAGCTCAAAAGGGTAAAAAAATTAAAATTATTGAGGCAAGCGACACCGTGGGCGGAGGAGCAAGAACAAAGTTTTTGACCCTTCCGGGATACAAACATGATGTCTGTTCCGCGATTCACCCAATGGCGATGGCATCCCCATTTTTCACAACTCTTCCTTTGGAAAAATATGGACTCAAATGGATTACACCTCGATTTCCAGTAGCACATCCCCTAGATAACGAGCCTGCAGTCATCATGGATCTGGATATCCACAAGACAGCAAGTGAACTTGGAATAGATAGCGCTGCTTATCTAAAACTCTTTTCCCCAATCATCAAAGATTTTAATGACCTGCTGCCAGATTTGCTTGGGCCATTTAATCCTATTCCCAAAAGCCCCATAAAAGTTGCGAAATTTGGGTTAAATGCCATTCGATCTGCTTCCTCGCTTGTCAACTCAAAATTTAAAGGAGACAGAAGCAGGGCGCTGTTTGCAGGACTTGCTGCTCACTCCATTCAACCTTTAGATAACACCGCTACTTCTGCTATTGCATTGGTTTTAGGTGCTGCAGGTCATGCAGTAGGCTGGCCTTTGCCAGAAGGCGGATCTCAATCACTCTCCAATGCTTTAGCTGAGCATTTCACCTATTTAGGAGGGGAAATTGAAACAGGAAAAATGATTACATCAGTGGACCAATTGTCAGAAGCCAAGGCTGTTCTTTTTGACATTACTCCTAAACAAATCCTTTCTATTGCTGAGAATCAAATCCCTAAATCCTACGCTAAAAAACTTAAAAGTTACCGTTATGGCCCAGGGGTTTTTAAGCTTGATTTGGCACTTGATGGCCCTATTCCATGGAAAGATGAAAATTGTAGCAAAGCAGCCACTGTTCACATAGGAGGTACTTTTGAAGAAATAGCAGAAGCTGAAAGTCAAGTATTTGAAGGCAAGCATCCTGAGAAGCCATTTGTGCTTTTGACGCAACAAAGCTTTTTTGATCAATCAAGAGCACCTGAAGGCAAACATACCGTATGGTGCTATTGCCATGTCCCTAACGGTTCGACCAGAGATATGACCCAACAGATCGAAGACCAAATTGAGAGATTTGCTCCCGGATTTAAAGACTTGATTCTGTCAAGAAATAAGATGAATGCTGCAGATATGCAAACCTATAACCCCAATTATATTGGTGGAGATATTAACGGTGGCATACAAGATCTTAGACAACTCTATACACGGCCAGTTAACCTTTTTGATCCTTATAGAATACCAAATACCTCCTATTTTATTTGCAGCTCTTCATCGCCTCCAGGAGGGGGAGTTCATGGTATGTGTGGCTATCATGCTGCTCAAGCAGTACTGAATTTTCTGAATTAGAAATCAATTGTAAGAATCAAAGGTAAATCTGAAACTCCCTCTAGGTAAAGCCAGATCTTTATCTATGGGGTTGTAATCCTTACCATTTATCTAATCAAAGAGGCAATCTTATAAAAGCACCTCTTCGTATAAGCCATTTAGCCTTATATTGAATTTCCTTATAAAATCAAGAACTCACGCTTTATGAAATCCCTCAACCAAGCTTTACTTTTTCTCCTTTTCTTCGGAATGGGAGCTCATTCTCTACTCGCTCAAGTCAAACCTATTTTTGAAAATGGAGAAGCGCAAATCATCCCGGAACTGAAAGATTCTTCCAATTGGATCCGTACTGATCTTTGGGTGGAAACGGAGTTTGATACAGATGGTGACGGTAAAAAAGACCGCATGCATGTGGATGTGACCCGACCGAAGCAAACCGAGACAGAGGGACTTAAGCTTCCTGTAATCTATGCCAGCAGTCCTTATTATGCAGGCACGGCAGGAAATGCTCCCATCTTTTGGGATGTAAAACATGAATTGGGAGCTCCGGCACCTCCTAGAAACAAGTTTGAGGTAGTGCGAACAGGTGGGCGGCCGATCATCTCTAATTCCGAAATTATGCAATGGGTACCACGTGGATACATCGTGGTTCACTCCTCTTCTCCGGGAACCGGATTATCACAAGGTTCACCTACCGTCGGTGGTGACAATGAATCTTTGGCACCAAAGGCTGTCATCGAATGGCTAACAGGAAAAGACAATGGCTATACTACGCCAGATGGAAATGAAAAAGTGTCTGCCTATTGGTCCACTGGAAAAGTGGGTATGACAGGAACTTCCTATAACGGCACACTTCCCTTGGCTGCGGCAACAACAGGCGTAGAAGGGTTGGAAGCAATTATCCCCATCGCACCCAACACATCCTATTACCATTATTACAGATCCAATGGACTCGTACGATCACCGGGAGGATATTTGGGAGAAGACATTGATGTATTGTATGATTTCATCCATAGTGGTGATGAATCCAAAAGAGCGTATAGCAATAAGACCGTCCGGGATACAGAAATGGCCCAAGGCATGGATCGAGCTACTGGTGACTATAATGACTTCTGGGCTGGCCGTGATTACCTCAATGACATGGAGCCAATGAAAGCCGCATTATTGATGTCGCATGGTTTCAATGATTGGAACGTCATGCCTGAGCACAGCTATAGAATTTATGACGCGGCTCGCGCGAAAGGAATACCAGCAAAGATCTATTATCATCAAAACGGGCATGGAGGACCTCCACCTTTTTCGATGATGAATCGTTGGTTTACTCGGTACTTGCATGGAGTGGAAAACGGTGTGGAAGAGGAACCAAAAGCCTGGATAGTCCGTGAGCAGGATGAGCGAAGCAACCCAACTCCATATGCAGATTACCCGAATCCTCAAGCTTCCCCTGTTAATTTTTATCTGAGCCCAGGTGCTCCTGCAACAGGCGGGATGGGACTTGAAAATATGACTACCGGAAAGCAGGAAACATTGGTAGATAACTATTCTTTTCCTGGATCCGCACTTGCTCAGGCAGATTACACCGAGCATCGATTGCTTTACCTCAGCCCGGTTCTCAAAGCGCCGATTCATATTTCAGGAATCTCAACAATCAAAGTAAAACTGGCTTCAAGTAAGCCTGCTGCTAACCTTTCAGTTTGGTTAGTTTCCCTTCCTTGGACAGAAGGAAGAAATTCAAAAATCACAGATAACATCATCACCCGAGGATGGGCAGACCCACAAAATCACGCCTCCATCCGCAAAGGAGAACCTTTGGTGCCAGGAAAATTCTACGAGGTAAGTTTCGACTTGCAGCCAGACGATCAGATCATCCCTGCAGGCCAGCAAATTGGTCTGATGATCTTCTCCTCTGATGCTGAGTATACAATTCTACCCAAGCCCGGTACTGAACTGACGATAGATCTGAATGGAACTGTCTTAACCCTTCCAGTGGTAGGAGGAAAAGCTACAGTAGAAAAAGCTTTACAATAGTCTGACAATTACCTTTGCTTAAATAGCTACGTTTAGAGCGATTGCTAACTCACCTGGGATACCTGACCGTCTCCCGGTGAGATGGTAATGATGGTGCGTGCTATTTAATAAGAAATCGGCTCCACTTTTTTATGCCGGATTCCTCTTTTCATTGTCTAGAATACATTTTAAGTGATTATTACCTATTTTGATATTCGCAAGCATTCACACTACCATGAAAAGAACCTTACTTAGCTTTTTAACACTCCTTATACTCACTTCAATAACTCTTGCTCAAACTTCCTTAGACGAGCAACTCAACAATCATCAATTTCGCTTTATTGGCCCAGAAGGCAATCGTGCCATCGCAGTCATCGGTGAACCCGGAAATCCTCAAGTGGCCTACATCGGCGCAGCTTCTGGGGGTCTTTGGAAAACCGAAGACATGGGGATTAATTGGCGACCTATTTTCGATGATCAAGATATTTCATCTGTTGCAGCTGTGGAACTGGCTCCCTCAGATCCGAATCAAGTATGGGTGGGCACCGGTGAGACTTTTGTTATCCGACCTGCACATGCTATGGGAAATGGCATCTATTTCTCTCCTGATGCGGGCAAAACCTGGGAACACAAAGGCCTTGAAAAAACTGGACGAATTGGTCGGGTGCTGGTTCATCCAAAAGATCCCAAAATCATTTATGCAGCTTCCTTAGGCCATACTTATGGTCCACAAAAAGAAAGAGGAATTTTTCGAAGCAAAGACGGAGGTGATACTTGGGAGCATGTGCTATTTATTGACGAAGGCACAGGGGCTTCCGATTTAGCCATTGACCCACAAAATCCTGACATCCTTTATGCAGCCATGTGGTCGATCCACATCAACACATGGGGACTCAATTCCGGAGGAGAAGGCAGTGGTATTTATAAATCTACCGATGGGGGTGATACTTGGGAACCCATGAGCAAAAATGGTTTGACATCTGGTGCAGAAAGGCCTGTAGGAAAGACTTCTGTAGCCGTTTCCCATAGTGATCCGAATGTGGTCTATGCCCTTTTTGAGGCGGAAAGCCCTGAAGTTTGGCGCTCCTCTGACAAAGGAATGAGTTGGACCTTGATGAGTCAGGAACATGACTGGAATGAACGTGCCCCTTATTACACCAGACTTAGAGTGAATACAGGCGATCCAAACGAAATTTATTCCATGTCCGTACGCTTTGTGCATTCCTTGGATGGTGGCAAAACAAGAAATCCAAGACCTCCGAGAGGTGGTGGAGACAATCATGATATCTGGATAGACCCTACCGATCCTGATCGCATTATGGTAGCACATGATGGGGGCGTAAGCATCAGCTATAACCATGGCAAATCTTTCCAAGGGGTCGTTTTACCCATTGCACAGATGTATCATGTGGCAGTGGATGACCAGATTCCCTATAATGTTTTTGGCAACAGACAAGATGGCTGGTCTTACATGGGACCGAGTAACTCTTTGGCTGGCTACATTCCTTTAGGCCTTTGGAAGGGTGTGGGAGGCTGTGAAAGTGGCTTTGCCAAACCTGATCCTGTAGACAACAACATCATTTGGTCTGGCTGCTATGATGGAGGATTGGAAAGACATGATTTAAGAACCGGTCAGTCAAGAGAGGTCAGAGTATGGCCTGAAGCTGGCTATGGTTGGGCCCCAGCAGATTTAAAATATCGCTGGCACTGGAATTTCCCACTGAGCCATTCACCTCATACCGAAGGAAGAGTCTATGTGGGTAGCCAGTTCGTCCACAAAACTGATGATGATGGCCAAAGCTGGCAAATTATTTCCCCTGATCTCACTTTAAATTTAAAAGACCATCAAAAAAACTCAGGAGGGGTAGCTATTGACAACCTGATGACTTTTGATGGAGCAACTCTTTTTGCTATTGAAGAATCAAAATTTGAGGCAGGTGTGATTTGGGTAGGCACCAACGATGGTCAAGTACAATTGACTCGAGATGGTGGTGAGAACTGGACCAACCTTACCGCTAACATTCCTGATCTTCCAAAATGGGGCACCATCGCCAATATTGAGCCCTCTAGATTTGACAAATCCACGGCCTATATAACCGTTGATTTACACCAAATGGGTGATTTTGATCCTTATATTTTCAAAACAACTGATTATGGTCAAAGTTGGACAAAGATTTCAGATGGTATTCCTAGTTCCGAATCAAGTTTTGTGCATGTAATCAAGGAGGATCCCAAAAGGGAAGGGTTACTTTATGCAGGGATTGACAAAGGTATTTATATCAGCCATAATGATGGCCAAAGCTGGAGTCGTTTAAAACTCAATCTTCCTCCCGCCCCTGTTTATTGGATGGAAATTCAGGAGCGTTTTGATGACTTGGTAGTCGGCACCTATGGCCGTGGCTATTATATTCTAGATGACCTTGCTGCAATTAGAAATCTGGATCAAAATCAAACGATTGCTTTCTATGATGTTCGTGATGCCTATAGGTTCAATGACCGGGAAAGCATCAAAACAGATGGCAGAAGTAATAACTCAGGTCGTAACCCAAGCTATGGCGCTAGCCTGAACTATCATTTGCCCGAAAACTTTGCGGGTGAAGCAAAAATTGAGATCAAAGATTCCAAAGGTGAATTGGTAAGAACCCTGCAAGCCAATAAAAAAGCAGGAGCCAACCGTGCTCAATGGGATTTACGCTATGAGCCTACCTATACGCCAAAACTAAGAGTGGCCCCTCCTGGCCGACCTTGGGTTCAACTCAACGGAGAAGGTTGGAGACCTTTGGTGCAATGGGATTTAGACCTAATGGCAGGACAATATGGCCCCAGAGTAGTTCCGGGTGAATACATGGCTACCTTGATCTTGACAGATTCGGCAGGAAATGAAGTAGTTCAGACTTCAGCCAAATTCAACGTATTAAAAGATCCCTACTCGGAAGGCAGTTTGGAAGATATTCAAGAGCAAGTTGCTTTCTCCTTGCAATTGCGGGATGCCATGAACTTGGCGGTAAGTAATATCAATGCAGTAGAACAGCTTCGAAAGGAATTGGACATAATCCTAGAAGAAGAATCAGACAGCAAAACTCAGAAAGAGGCACTAAGACTCAAAGAAGCTGCTGAGGAAGTGGCATCCAAACTTTATGATATTCACTTGACTGGAGCGCGAGAAGATGCCTTTCGATCACCTATCAAACTCTATGGTCGATTGAGTGCTTTGGCCAGCGACATCAATGCCAGCGGAATGGATTATCGTCCTACTGATCAACAGGGAGAAGTTTATGAGGTTTTGGATGCACGATTGAAAGTGGCGATTGAGCAATTTTCTGATTTGGTCAATAACGACATTCAGGAATTCAACAAAGCTTTAGAACGCAAAAACAGAAAAATTGAAATAGAGAAAACCGGAGGAAACTAGAAAGGAAAAATACCTAGTATATTTTGAGCAATTCTAAAACTGGCCAACCTTTAGCCATGATGAATGCGACAGAATTAACTGCCCGAAGAACTGCCTGCACCTCTGCTTTGGCTGCTTCCTTCTTAGCTAGAAAAGATGCTGAAAACCTCTTGGTAGTTGGAGGAGGGAAAGTAGCCCAACATTTAGTTCAGGCACATTTTACTGTTCGGAAATTTAAAAAAAGTAAGCGTTTGGATGCAGAATCAATATACCTGATTAAAAAAAACATAGAACTCCCAACCAGTCCCAAAACACAAATTACACCTATTATTATAGGTTAATTCCATTCAGTAAACAATCAGCTCCACTTTCGGGGTTTTCCTAGTATTTGGATTAAATTAAGATCTAGAAAAAACCCCACCCATGAAAAAATTCTTCCTCGGCCTGCTACTATTGCTCATAGCAGTAGTTGCCATTTTATTGTTCAACACCTTTCGTTTTACATCGAAACAGGTGGATGCGGAACCAATTGAACTTGTAAACTTCTCAGATCAGGTATTCCAAAATCTCTCCAAAGCCATTACTTTCCAAACCATCTCAGTCAGTGAAGATGCAATTCCGGATTCGGCTGCCTTCTTTGGATTTCACCGTTTTTTGGAAGAAACTTTTCCATTGACCCATGCAAATCTTTCACTGGAAAAAATCAACACTTACAGTCTGCTTTATAAATGGGAAGGCTCAGATCCATCCAAAAAGCCCATAATTTTGATGTCCCATCAAGATGTGGTCCCAATAGACCAACCAACTCTTGGAGACTGGGAAGCAGCTCCATTTGAAGGAAAAATCACTGATACCCACATCATTGGTAGAGGAACAATGGACGATAAAAGTACCTTGATCGCGGTTTTGGAATCAGTTGAAAAACTGCTTTCAGAAAATTTTAAACCTACTAGGACCATATACATCGCTTCAGGACATGACGAAGAAGTGGGTGGGGGAAAAGGCGCTGCAAAAATTGCTGAGCATCTTAAGGCTCAGGGGATTCAAGCAGCAATGACAATAGACGAAGGTGGGTTTATAGCCGAAGGATTAGTTCCCGGAGTAGATGTACCTGTAGCCATGATCAATTTAGGAGAAAAGGGGTTTGCATCCTTCCGTTTAATCGTGGAAACAAATGGAGGGCATAGTTCTGCTCCTCCTCGTGAAAACACCATTGGGATGCTGGCCCAAGCGATCGTGGATCTGGAAAACAATCAATTACCTTACAAACTTGTACCTCCTATCGATTCACAATTGGAATATTTAGGGCCTGAACTCCCATTTATGACCCGTCTGGCATTTGCCAACCCTTGGCTTTTCAAAAAGCAGCTTTTAGAGGGATTGAATGCCCACACCACCACAGCACCAACAATTATTGATGGAGGGGTAAAAAACAACGTTATTCCGACAGTGGCCGAGGCAACGATCAATTTCCGAATCCTTCCTGGGGAAACCATTGAATCAGTTCAGGCACATATCGAGTCTGTGATTTCTGATAAAGTAAAAGTGGAACCGGTAGGCTTCCTTACTGATCCTCCACAAGTTTCAACGGTAAATTCAGATGCCTACAAAACCCTTGAAAAAACCATCCGAGGACTTCACCCTAATACAGTGGTAGTTCCTGGTTTGCTGGGAGGAGCCACAGATTCCCGGTATTTCTATTCAGTTTCGGAGGAGGTTTATCGATTTTATCCGATGCGGGTTAACTCTGAGTCCATGACAAAATTCCATGGAATCGATGAAAAAATCAGTAAGACTAACTACTTGGAAATCCTACAATTCAGTTACCAACTGATCAAGAATTTTAATTGAGTTGGAATACACTCAAAAAAAATAGCCCGATCAATCTTGATCGGGCTATTTTTTTAAAAGCCATTATACCATGCCCATCCGATATCTCCTGGATCGACATAATTTTCTGTAACCACGATTTTCTCAAGATATTTCATGCTTTTAAATCCTATTTGTCTCTCTAACCTCAATCGAATTGGTGCTCCATGTGGAATGGATAAGTTTTTCCCATTCATGCCATAGGCTAATATAGTTTGGGGATGAAAAGCATCTATTAAATCAATGCAATCCAACCAACCATCATAGGAATAAAAATTCACCCATCGTGCTTTAGGCATCATTCCGGCGTGCTCCAAAAGTGCTTTCAATGGAACCCCGGACCATTCAGCGATAGCAGTCCATCCTTCTTCACAGGTATGTCTTGTGATTTGGGTACGAGCATTAAATTTCTTGAGTTGATCCAATGAATAGTTTCCCGGTCTAGCCACTAGTCCTTCTACAGGCAATTGCCAATTTTCAAACCCTGACCGCAAGTGCTTATCATATGTCTCACTAAAATATTCCTTGGAAGTATCAGCTGGATTGATGGTGCCTGTGGCCGGCATGGATGAAATATCGCTGAAGCTATATTCTTTGGCCAGTGATTGACTGGAAAATAAAGCTCGATGTGCAGCGTATGTGAAATTATCACCCATTCGAAGGATATTCCCATAGTTAGGTGGCATTGGCTGATTACATCCAGGTATCAGCAATGCTCCCAACGCTGCTACTCCCGTGGTAATCGCTGCACGTCTAGTTATAATCTGCTTTTTCTTCATGGCTGTTTTCCAATGGTCATGTATCGTACTTGTTGTTTAAACCCTGACAAAATAATCATGGCAATATGCATCACCAGGAAAATCTCCAGACCTATGGAAGTGAAAAAATGGATGGTTCTGGCAGTCTGATAACCTCCGAAAATTTCCAATAGAAACGGAAAAGCTGCTGTGATCGCAGGAGACATGGTAAATCCAGTAATAATCGCCATTGGAAGCGAAATAAAGATTATGCTCATGTATGCGATCTTTTGCAAGACTCCATATTGTGGCCCTCCTGTAGGCGGTGCAATTTTCATTTTAATATGCTCTCTGATATCACGAAATAGCTGCACAGGTGAAAGTTCCCTAAGTCTTGGCCAGATATGTTTTTGAAAATGGCCTGTCAACAAACCAAGAATCACATACACCAAACCTGTCACGACTAGAAACCAAGCAGACAAAAAATGTAAGCTTCTCCCCCATCCATTTTCATTAAACATTTCTTCTTCTCCATTTCTTCCTGCGCTGACTGGCGAATTCTCTGTATCAAAGAATGGAACTTCAGCTTCCCAATCAGATCGATTATGATTTCTGCTGATGGGTAATTCTAAAAATGCAGGCGTCAATTCATTTCCAACTTCTCCCCAATAAAGCCTCGGATGCACCATCAAAATTTCAATTCCTGTAAATACCAGCAACAAAAAACTAATAGTGATTATCCAATGAGAAGTCTTCACCCAAGGTTGATGCTTTTCGTTTTTAGATATGCTTGAAGGCTGGGAGCTCATACAATAAAAAGGATTTGGCTTTACTCTAAACTATTGAAAATAAATGTACTATTATATTTTATCAGGAGAATAATGCAATTCCCAATTGATTTTATCCAGATACAAAATGAAAATCGAAATAGGCATTCAGTTTTTTAAATTAGAATATGGCTAGATTAGGGAAGTAGAGTTGGATCAATAATTTGCTAAAAACCACCCTTATGAAAGTTTTAAATATCTACTTGACATTATGCCTAATAGTTTTTGGATGTCAAGCTCCAACCGAGCAAAAACCAACATTTGAACATGACATTTCAAGTGGACCTACTCCTTGGACGAGTGACACATTTGAACTGGAAGAGGAAGATTTCACCTTCGCTATTATTTCTGATCTTACCGGCGGGGAACGCCCTAATATCTATGGAACGGCCGTGGGACAGCTAAATCGCCTAGATCCAACCTTTGTTCTGAGTGTGGGAGACCTGATCGAGGGAGGTACCGAAGACACCGTTCAACTTGCTAAAGAATGGGATTCCTTTGATGGAAGAACTTCCCATTTGAACATGCCATTTTTCCATTTGGGAGGAAATCATGACCTCACCAATCCAGTGATGCGGAAGTTTTTTGAAAATAGATTTGGGCGTCGTTATTATCATTTTGTCTATGAAAACGTCCTCTTTTTGATGCTCGACTCTGAAGATTATGAGGAAAAGCGGATGATGGAAATTTATGAGGCTCGCGCCAAAGCTTTAAAAATTATAGCTGGAGAAATAGAGGGCTCCTACGAAGAATCAGATTACTATAAAATGGCCGAGCGGAATATTGGTGGCATGAGTACAGAGCAATTTGAATACTTTAAAGAAGTTCTAGCCAAATACCCTGATGTGAAATGGACTTTTTTATTGATGCACAAACCTCTTTGGCTGCATGAGGATAATAAAGGTTTGGAACGACTGGAAGCGCTCTTAAAAGATCGGCCTTACACGGTATTCAATGGGCATGTTCACTCCTATTCGTATCGCAAAAGACAAGGTCGGGATTACATTATGTTAGGAACAACCGGAGGCTCCCAAAATCCGCGAGACTCCATGGCTTTTGATGAAGTTACTTTGATCAGAATGGATAATGAACCTGTAATCACCACACTGAAAATGGAAGGGATTCTGGATGAAACTGGAAAAGTGAATGTGGTTTATGATAGTTTAAATCATTAAAAGGAATAAAATCGATTGCTGTCTGACAAAAGCTATAATAAAACCAAAGAAATGAAACCTGTGACAGTTGTAGGTTCTGGTATTATTGGTTTGACCTCTGCCATTGCTTTGCAAGAAGCAGGATTTCAGGTTAAAATCATTGCGAAAGAATCCTTTCAAAACAGCCTTTCCAATAAAGTTGGGGCGATTTGGTTTCCTTTTGAAATCGCTCCTAAAGAAAAGACCAATACTTGGGCAACGCAGTCCTATACCCGTTATTTGAAAGATTTAGCTTTCCCTTCAGGCGTTTCTGTTATTCCTTTTATCAATGCCTATACTTCAGATTCCAACACAGATTGGAAAGATCAATTACCGAAAGGAACAGTAAGAGAAGCAACGAAAGAGGAGTTACCAAAAGGAATAGATCAGGCCTTATATGCTGAAGTTCCATTGGTTGAGCCTGGCATGTATTTGCCCTACCTATTCTATCAATTTTTAGCCAAAGGCGGGCAATTTCAAATAGACTTGATTTCATCTTTGGAAGAAATGGCCAAATTGGATGATTTGGTCGTGAATTGCACAGGACTTGGAGCCAAGGAACTTTGCAATGACAAGGAACTTTATCCAATTCGGGGGCAGATTCTTAGATGTGAAAAAATGGATTCCATCTCTTTTGCCGATCCCACAAAAAAGGGAGCCTTGAGGTATATCATCAATCGAAGTGGAGACACTATTATTGGAGGAACGGATTATGAAAATGACTGGAATCGAGAATTGAACTCTGATGACACCCAGATAATTTTGAAAAGGATTAAAGATTCTGGTATTACACAAACTCCCAGGATTTTAGAAGAATTGGTCGGATTAAGACCTAAGAGAACGGCCGTACGATTTGAGTATGATCTAGAATTCCCAAACGTTTTTCACAATTATGGACATGGAGGTGCAGGATATACGGTAGCTTGGGGATGTGCTATGGAGTTGGCTGATGTTTTAAAAGTGGGATAATTATGGTCTATGAAGACAAAGACCGAGGCGGAATATTGTAGATGTTTTGTTATCTTATTCCAACTTTTTACCACCACAACATACAATCATGAAATCAACGTTTTCCTTATTCGTAGCGCTCATTCTTGTAGCTGCATGCTCTTCACCAGAAACCTATGATGTTCTAATTAAAAACGGGCAAATAGTAGATGGATCTGGAAAACCAGGGTATGTAGGAGATGTGGGAATTCGAGCTGACACAATTGTTGCCATCGGTGATTTGGCAGACTCCAAAGCAGAGTTAGAGATCGATGCAACAGGCCTGGTCGTTGCTCCGGGTTTTATCAATATGCTAAGCTGGGCAACAGAATCATTGATTGAGGATGGGAGATCTCAGTCCGATATTCGGCAAGGGGTTACCTTGGAAGTTTTTGGAGAAGGATGGTCCATGGGACCTCTGAATGAGGAAATGAAAGAAGACGAACTCAAAGCACAAGCTGACATCAAATTCCCAATCCAATGGACTTCTCTCAGCGAATACCTGGATTTTTTGGTTGAAAAAGGCATATCTACAAATGTTGCCTCTTTCATTGGAGCTACGACGGTCAGGATCCATGAAATCGGATACGAGGATCGTACCCCAACTTCAGAAGAATTGGAAGCCATGAAAAACTTGGTTCGCAAGGCCATGGAGGAAGGAGCATTGGGTGTTGGATCATCTTTGATTTATGCACCTGCCTTTTATGCAAGCACAGAAGAGTTAATCGAGCTTTGCAAAGTGGCTTCAGAATACGATGGCATGTATATTTCTCATATGAGAAGTGAAGGTGGAAGGCTTTTGGAAAGCCTGGACGAACTAATCCGTATTGCAGATGAGGCGGATATTCGCGCGGAAGTGTATCATCTCAAAATGAGTGGTCAGGCAAATTGGGATAAATACGATGCAGTGGTGGCAAAAATTGATTCTGCCAGAGCCGCTGGTCTCGAAATCACTACAGACATGTATAATTATGTAGCTGGAGCTACTGGATTAGATGCTTCTATGCCACCTTGGGTTCAGGAAGGAGGCTATGATAAGTGGGCCGAACGACTTCAAGACCCTGCAATCAGAAAGAAAGTTTTGAAGGAAATGACCACCCCTACCAATGAATGGGAAAGTTTGATGCAAGCAGTTGAAGGACCAGAAAAAATCATTTTAGTAGGGTTTAAAAACGATAGTTTGAAATACCTTACCGGAAAGACTTTGGCAGAAGTATCAGAAATGAGAGGTGTTTCTCCAGAAGAAACAGCAATGGATTTGGTGGTACAAGATGGAAGCCGCGTTGGTACCATCTATTTTTTAATGTCTGAAGAGAATGTCAAAAAACAAATTGCTCTTCCCTATATGAGTTTTGGATCTGATGCAGGTTCTTACGCTATCGAAGGGGTTTTCTTGAAGTCCAGCTATCATCCCCGAGCTTTCGGTAATTTTTCTAGAGTCTTAGGGAAATATGTCAGAGATGAAAAAGTAATTCCACTGGAAGAGGCCATTTACAAATTAACAACACTACCTGCAACTAATTTGAAGATCAAAAAACGTGGCGCTTTGAAAGAAGGCTATTTTGCAGATTTGGCAATTTTTGACCCGAATGAAATTCAGGATCATGCGACCTTCGAAGAACCTATGCAATATGCCACCGGGATGGTCCATGTTTTTGTCAATGGAAAACAGGTGCTCAAAGATGGAGAGCATACTGGTTCATTGCCTGGTCAGGTAGTGAAAGGACCGGGTTTCAAAAGGTAAGTAATATATGCTCCTAAAAAGCCAATTAAACTCACTCAGTAATTCTCTAATTATAGTACCCATAAAATAATAAAGAGCAAATATCTCCTTATTGATCTTTCAGTTATTTAGGCCTAGGAATTCCCATCACTAATTTAGAAGCTCTAATATGGAAAAGTCATCAAATTCTTCCCAGTTTATGATTTTTTGGAAAAAACCATTTCAAAACTACTCTTGAGAAAGCTACTACTACTTTTGGTAATTTATTTGGCTTTTATTAGCCTAGGCTTACCTGATGCATTACTTGGATCTGCTTGGCCTGCAATGATTGATTATTTGAATGTTCCAGCGGATTTTGCAGGGATCATTTCAATGATTGTGGGTTCAGGAACAGTAATTTCAAGCTTATTTAGTGGATATTTTTTAGAGAAGTTTGGAGAAGCTAAGGTGACTACTTTTAGTGTTATCCTAACCGCATTAGCTTTGATGGGGTTTTCTTATTCCCAACATTTTTTTTTCCTCTGCTTGCTAGCAGTACCGCTTGGTTTAGGCGCAGGAAGTGTGGATGCAGCACTCAATAATTATGTAGCCATTCATTATCAAGCCAAGCACATGAACTGGCTACATGCTTTTTGGGGCGTTGGAGCAGCCATTGGACCAATAATCATGGCAAGTTACTTAGCAAAAAATGGAGCATGGACAGAGGGATATAATACGATAGCCTGGATTCAATTCGGTTTAGTAGCAATTTTAATACTTTCACTTCCTCTATGGGAAAGAGAACAGGCTGTGAATGATCCAAACGAAAAAAGTCATTCCAAAAATCTCGTCACCTTAATTAGAACTATACCTGGCCTAAAACAAGCCTTGTTGGTTTTCTTTTGTTACTGTACCATTGAGGCTAGTTTTGGTCTATGGGGAGCAAGTTTTCTTGTGTTTGAGAAAGGCTTTGAAGCAGATCAAGCAGCAAGACTGGTTTCACTTTATTATATAGGAATAACTGTTGGAAGGTTGTTTTCTGGTTATTTGACAAATTATTTTACCAATCGTCAATTGATATATTGTGGGCAGGGTATAATAGCAATTGGGTTAGTTCTTTTATCTACGCCCTTTACATCCATGCTTATTCCTGGATTTATTCTGGTTGGTTTAGGATGTGCCCCAATTTTCCCTAGCCTCTTACATGAAACACCGATAAATTTTGGAGAAAAATACTCTCAAAAAATCATGGGAATGCAAATGGCCAGTGCCTATGTGGGCATTCTGTTGATGCCATTTGTTTATGGCAAAATCTCTACTCTTACTGGGTATTCTACTTTAGTGGGATTTTTGGGGATCTTTCTTTTGGTATTGATACTTATGAACAAAGCATTAAATACTAGGGTCAAAAAAAACTAAATTCATTCAAAACCTAAAGGTTCTTAACTCTACTTAAAATCATCAATTTTGGCTAACAATTTAATAATACTTACATTTGTATCGCACACGATTTAATCTCTAGCGATATTAATATGAAAACGAATCTATTTCAAAAAATAATGAGAGTTGTACTCGGAGGATTTATGACACTCGCGGGTATAGGTCACCTGACATTCCAAAGAGAAGAATTTCAGGCCCAAGTTCCCAGATGGCTACCTAGCGATCCCGCATTTATGGATTTTGTAGTCATCTCTTCTGGGATTGTGGAAATCCTTTTTGGTCTGGCTATGATCTTCCTTTGGAGACATCAGGTTAAAGTAGGGATAGCCTTGGCTATATTCTATGTGTTGATTTTTCCGGGAAACATCTCACAATACACCAATGAAATTAGCGCCTTTGGCTTAGATACAGATCAGAAAAGATTGATCCGATTATTCTTTCAGCCTGTTTTAATTATATGGGCTCTATGGTCCACTGGCGCATTAAAATATTTAATCAACCGTAATAAAAAATAAAGTTAGTAAGATGACATTTTATGATTTTGAAGCCCAAAAGCTGAATGGGAAATGTGTAAGTATGGAAGAATATCGCGGTAAAACTGTGGTAGTAGTCAATACAGCAAGTAAATGCGGACTTACTCCTCAATATGAAGGTTTGGAGAACCTATATCAAAAACACAAAGATGAGGGCTTGGTAATCCTTGGATTCCCTTGTAATCAATTTGCCAATCAGGAGTCTGGTTCATCCGAGGAAATTGAAGAATTTTGCCAAATAAACTACGGCGTAAGTTTCCCAATGTTTGAAAAGGTTGAAGTGAATGGAAAAAACGCTCATCCTATTTTCAAATATTTAAAGTCTAAACTTTCCGGAGGACTTTTGGGAAGTAAGATCAAATGGAATTTCACGAAGTTTGTATTAGATAAAGAAGGAAACCCCGTTAAAAGGTTTGCTCCCACGACCAAACCTGAAAAAATGGAAAAAATCATTTTGGAAACATTAAAAAAATGAAAGAAGATTTAACCGCCTCGCTCTATTTGGAAAACCAACTATGTTTTCCATTATATGCTGCTTCAAGGCTTACTACCAAGGTATATGCTCCTTACTTGGAAAAGATGGATATTACCTATCCACAATACTTGGTACTGCTTGTCCTTTGGCAGCATCAGGAGCAGAGCGTTAAGGAAATTGGAGAAAGACTTTTTCTGGAATCAAACACTTTGACGCCCTTATTAAAACGCTTAGAACAAAAGAAACTTATCAAGCGCGCACGCTCCAAGTCAGATGAGCGAACAGTTCTCATCACATTGACAAATGAGGGGAAGGAATTGAAAAATGAGGCAATTTCAATCCCCCATAGAATTGTGGAGTCCTTCCAAGATGAATCCATAGACGCAGAAGAAGTGATGAATTTTCAAAAGACATTATTTAAGCTTTTGGGGATTTTAAGTGAGAAATCTTCCCATTAATCAATAAGTCCCCATCAACCTTTTCCAATAGTGAGATCCTTATTATGGGGATCAAAATCATCTATTTTTATTATTTTTAGTCTTAGTCAAATTATCAAACTATGGCAAAGGGAACGGATTGGACTGAGGCTTTATCCCGCATTAAAGAGATACTTTCACAAACTGAATTGACTGAAACCAAGAAATGGGGAATGCCGGTTTACACCTATGAAGATAAAAATATCATGGGTTTTGCCGGTATGAAAAACTACTTCGCCCTCTGGTTTTATGATGGGGTATTCCTTTCAGACCCCTATCAAGTATTGATTAATGCCCAAGAAGGAAAGACTAAAGCCATGAGACAATGGCGCTTTGAGGGTCAGAATGAAATCGAGGAAAAGAAAATCCTAGAATATGTCACAGAGGCCATAAAAAATGCCAAAGATGGAAAAACCTGGAAGCCAGAAAAATCTGAGCCCATCCCTATTCCATCTATTTTTCAAGCGAAATTAAAAGCAAACAAAGAGTTAAAAGAAGCCTTCGATAATCTTACTCCCTATAAACAAAAGGAGTATATTGAATACATCGCCACTGCCAAAAGAAAGGCAACTCAAGTTTCACGATTGGAGAAAATTATCCCGATGATTTCAGAAGGAAAAGGTCTCAATGATAAGTACAAGTAGCCTCCTTCTCAAGGAAACATTAAAAGGAGCTAATTATTTCTTTATTCCCGCAATCACTCGTAAAGGCCCACCACTTCCTCCTTTGATTTTCATTGGCAAAGCAATGATGTAAATTCCTTTTTCTGGTAGTTGATTTAGGTTCGCCATATTTTCAAAGCCTGGAATATTATAACCCATTAAAATCTGGTGCGTCTTAAACTCTTTGCTTTGACCAAAATCTAAACTTGGAGTATCCAGCCCAACCGCTTTTACCCTTCTCTTTTCTGCCAAAAAACTAGCTGCTTCAGGAGAAATGCCCGGAAAATGTAGCTCAGGAATTGCTTCCATTCCCATTTTGGCCGTTCCAAAATACTTTTCTCTATCTGGATAAAAGGCCCCATAGCCTGTTCGGAACAATACAATGGTATTCTCTGGAATTATACCATGTTGGCTTTCCCAGCCTAAAATAGCAGCAGTATCCACCAGATAATCTGAGTTTGGAAGCGCTTGTTCACTGACGTCAATTAACACTGCTTCTCCCGTTAATTGATCCAAAGTAAGTTCGTCCATTGTTTTGCCAGACTCTGAAAAATGAATCGGTGCATCTAAGTGAGTACCTCCGTGTTCAGGAGTGGTCAAGCTATTGGATGAATAATAGTAGCCTAAATCTGTAATTCCTTCTGCTTCAACGTCCAATTGAAAGCCAAGCGGATTATTAGGCCAATACAGTGTAGTGGAATCAAATGAATAGGACAAATCAATCCATTCCAAGGATGTCATAGTGTCGAACGGATCAGCGCTTGCCTGCTCAATTTTTTCGCTTGGAGCCTGACAGGCTGAAATGAGAATAAAAATCAGTGTAGATAGAATGAGTTTGTTTGAAAAGTACATGTTGAAAAAAGATTAGGTGACATGAATTTAGAAAACTCAGGTGAATATCCTTCTCTTTTCTCAAAATCCAGAACCTTTAAACTCTGGAATAATAGTTAAGAAATAAATCAGGGATTGATTAAAACTTTCTCCTTTACCTACTGTTTTCCTTTTCAAAACACCACTCAGTTTAATTGTCATCAAGAACTGACGATGTTGAATTCACCTAAATTTTCCAAGACTGATAATTAAGCATATCTTAGAAAACGAACCCAAAAAACTTCTCCAATGAAAATAAAAGCCCCCTTTTTATTCACTCTTCCATTACTAATATTTTTTTTCACATATACCATCAGTTTTGCGCAAGCCCAATCAGAACCATTCATCTATGGTGATCTTTTGCCTGATGCCCCAGAATTGGCAGCTGGAGGAGAGTATTCTGTAGGAGTCAGAACTTTAGATTTCGTCAATGAAAACCAGCTGGACATCTTGAACTATGGAAAAGGTGATGATTCACTTTACAATAGACCTTTGAAAGTAGAAGTTTGGTATCCCTCCAAAAACTCCAATAAATCAGATGAGTTGATTTCTTACGATGAGGTAATGGGGCAGAACGGTTCACCTACCAGACCTATTATTCCCTTTACTTTTTTGGGAAGAGCCTCAAGAGATGCTAATCCTCTTTATTCAGATGGTTCATTTCCTTTAGTAATTGTTTCGCATGGATACACAGGATCTAGGTATCTAATGACTTATTTGACAGAGAATCTTGCCTCCAAAGGCTATGTAGTAGTGGCAATCGACCATACCGAAGCAACCTTCAGGGATGCTGCAGGTTTTCAGAGCACATTATTAAACCGTTCTTTGGATGATCTCTTTGTGCTCAATGAAATGGCTAGATTGGAAAAGGATGGGAATTCCTTTTTAAAAGACTTAGTAGACACGGAAAATACAGCATTAATTGGTTACTCCATGGGTGGCTATGGTGCAGTTAATGTCGCAGGTGCCGGATATAGTCCTCAGGCAGCCCAATTATTTGGAGGGATGACTGGAGGAAGCAATGCCTTGTTAAAGCGCACAGTAGGAAACCCCGAATTTGAGGCATCCATAGACCCAAGAATCAAGGTAATTGTGGCTTTTGCTCCTTGGGGAATGCAGCGGGGGGTATGGAATGCAGAAGGTCTGGCAGGAATCAAAATCCCATCCCTATTCATCGCTGGAAGCAAGGATGATATTTCTGGTTATGAAGATGGAACAAAGGCAATTTATGATGGGGCAATTAACTCTGAGAGGTATTTGCTCACGTTCATAGAAGCTAGACATAATGTAGCTCCTAATCCTGCACCTAAAGAATCCTTAAATCCGGAATTAGATATCAATGAGTATTTAAGATATGCGGATTCGGTTTGGGATTCAAGAAGAATGAATAATATCAATCAACATTTTGTCACCGCCTTTTTAGGTAAATATTTGAAGGGCGAAAGCAGTTATCAGAAATACTTGGATGTGAACGCAGACCCAGAGGCCAAAGAATGGCCTGGCTTTAAACCTAGAACTACAATTGGTTTAGAAATGGATCAAAAAAAACCTAACAACTAGAATTGAGGAGAACCAAAGGCAAAATTGATTAATAACAGCAATACCTAACCAATGATGAAAGAAGGTTTTGAATTCCTTAAACAACTTAAAGAAAACAACAATCGTGAATGGTTTACAGAACACAAACCATTATACGATAAGCTTGCGAAGGAGAATAAATCCTTTTTCAATAAGGTATTTTTAGAACTTCAAAAATACGATAGCTTAAACAGGGTACATGTTTCCAGAATTTACAGGGACATTCGTTTCTCAAAAGATAAAACTCCTTACAAAAGCAATTTTGGAGCTGGATATTCCCGTACAAAACCACTTCTAAGAGGAGGATATTATATTCAATTAGAACCAGACAACAGTTTTGTAGGTGGCGGTTTTTGGGCTCCAAACAAGGAAGACTTACTCCGTATTCGGGAGGAGTTTGCGATGGATACTTCCGAAATTCAGAGGATAACTACTCACAAAATTTTCAAGGAGTACTTCGGAGAACTACAAGGGGAAGATGCAGTCAAGATCGCTCCAAAGGGCTTTGATAAAAACAACCCAGCGATTGATTTGATCAAGAAAAAGCAATTTATCGTAAAAAGGACATTCACTGATAAGGAAGTGTTTTCCAATGATTTTCAGAAAGAAGTCATCCTAACATTTTTGGCAATGCGCCCATTTTTTGATTATATGAGTGAGATGCTTACGACAAATTCCAATGGGGAGCCTTTATTTCCTTAGATCATAAACTCCACATCATAAATCATTTTTCTCTAACTACATCTACGATAGTCGAGATTTGTAATCTCGACCTCCCATCTCCGCTATTTACAACCCATACTTCTCTCCCATTCCCTTGATTAGCTCAAACCCTTTTTCGGCCATGTCCCAAGGTTCAGAGAAATTCCTCCACACACCTATGGAGTTTGCGAAAGCAGGATCGTTTCTGGTAAACCCTTCGATAGTCAACCAACCTTTGTAATTCACTTCAGCTAAGGCTTTGAAAGTTTCATCAAAGTTTACATGACCAGACCCGGGTGTGCCACGGTCATTCTCGGAGATATGAAAGTGCCCTAACTGGGGCGCGATATACTTGATTGCTTCTCCTAATTTCTTCTCCTCGATATTCGCATGGTGCGTATCAAACATCGCTTGCACATTAGGGTGATTTACCTTCTTCAATAAATAAGAAAGTTGCTCCATCGTATTGCAGAGGTAACACTCAAATCGGTTCAAAGCTTCGGGTGTCAACAAAACACCAGCTTCTTTAGCATAATCAGCCACTCCATGAAGGTATTCCGCGGACCAATTGTACTCATCCTCTAAAGGTTCTCGGGAAGCAAAAACCGTAAATGCAGAATGATAAGGTCCACAAAGCACTTGCGCATTCAAATCTGCTGCCCGGTCAATCACCCATTTGAGTTGCTCGCTTGCCGCAGCTCGAATTTTAGCATCTGGAGAAATGGCATTTTGCTCAGGTCCCATTACGGTCACTGCTGTTACTTCCAAACCAATGTCAGCACAATGTTTACCAATCATTTTAAAGGATTCTTCAGGGGAACCCCCGATAAAAAATTCGGCACCATCATATCCGATCTTTTTCAATCGGTCCAAAACGGGCAATAAATTATCTGACATTTCTGCTGACCATGCCAGCACATTAAATCCTATTTTGTTCATGGGTTTATTTATGTTTTTTTAATCCCCCTTCCATAGGGGGCTAGGGGGATTTTCGAATCATTTAAAATCACTCACTTTCATCCCCTTCCTAAAGCTATCAAAGCCAAACATCGTAGGTTCATAATCACCTATGATATCAACCGATAAATCTGGAGTAATCACATCAGGCATCTCGAGCAACCAAAGGGAAGCATTCAAAATTAACCTTCTCATATCTTCAGATTCAAAATCTAACGAAGATCCTAAAGTGCTGCCAAAAACCATCCCGGTCTTTCCGCCATCTAAAGAGTATTCCTTTGTCCAGGCAATAGGCATTATGGACTTATCATACATTAAAGGAGCTTCAGCGGTCATTCCCGCTGTAGACTGTCCATACAGCAGAACGTTTGCAGAGGATGGAAGATTTTTAATAGAATACACATCGGTCGGTGCCCAAATATCGTCCACCCCTCTAAGAACTGGATGATCAGCATCTCTATCTACTCCATCAACCAATGCTCTGGTTCCTTCTGATTTATGAATTCCGTGATGGGCAACCCAGGTTTCACCAACTATTTGTTGTCCAAATCCCCCTTCCCATCCAGGCTCTTTACTATTATAATTCCATTTGAAGTAGGGAGAATTAGAATCCTTAATCATAAATGGGTGTGTGGAAGTTCTTAAAGCTATAAACGGCTTACCAGCCTTAAAATAATTCTCCAAATGTTTCATTTGATCCATTGGAAGATCTCGGAATCGAATCAACATGATCACCAAATCGGCAGATTCCAAGTGATCTAATCCTGGAATATTATTTTGATAGCTTGGAACAATGTTTCCCGTCTCAGGCTCAATCGGAAAAAGCACCGTCGTGTTAAACCCATATTTTTCTGAGAGTATTTTTGCCATCATGGGCATAGATTCTTCAGATCTGTATTCGTCATCTCCAGAAATCAACACCACATTCTTCCCTTTTCCGGGTCCATTTTGACCTTCAAATTGTAAGAAAGTTTCTCCATTTTGGCAGAATGAGGCCGTAAAACTTAAAAGGAGGGCTAGTAAAGAAAGAATGTTTTTCATGTTTATTTTGGAATTGGGCTTAGTACAAGAGCCCTAATATAGCTTTTCAAGATTAGTTGGCAATTTTTTAAACCTTAATCAACTTTAAAAATCAATGGAAAAAACTTACCGCCCATTTTTTCACCTTTTGGAATCACCGGAACACCTTCTAATAAAGGCTCATTTGTGTCCGAAACCGTCCCATCCGCAAATACATTGAGCACAAAAGCTCTCCGAGATTTTAAGGAATGATTCGCAAAACTACCATGGACCATCAAAGGGTGATGAAAAGTAGCGCAGCCAGCTTTCAATGGAATAGGTACTGGATTAAAAGAAGCGAGTTGTTCTTCATTTAGCATTGTTTTCAAGCCATCCATTTCTCCTGCCAATGCCGGTTTATCCAATAAACCCCATCGATGAGAACCAGGAATGTAATGAAGGCATCCATTTTCTTCATTGGCATCATCCAATCCACACCAGCATGTCAGATGCTGCATATCCACCGTTCTTGTCCAATAAGAGTAATCCTGATGCCAAGCTACATTTCCTCCATGCCGAGCGGGTTTACTAAATAATTGATCATGCCAAAACCTGACAGACCTCCCTCCCAGCAACTGGCTTGAAGCCATCAAAAAGGCAGGATTCCAAATCACATCGTGAAAGGCAGGGTGAATTCTCCAATGGCCTAAAGAATGAAACAGGACCTTATCTGGGTCTGTTGATTCATTACTATGAAATTCATGAAATAGATGGTGGAGCGGGTGTTTTGGGTCGGTCACCTCATCAAGAGCAGATTTTAATACTCTAATTTGTTCATCGTCCAACAATCGGACGTTTGCTAAATACCCTAACTCATGAAAAGAAGCAATTTGATCCTCCGATAATTTGTATCTCTCCCAGTCCTCTTCCGATTTCGGTAGATCAAAAAGATCTGTAATAGGTTGAGAATAATCTGATAGATCTCTCATTGAATCAAAGTTTTCTTTGCGGAATAATGAAGTAAAATGGAATTTAAAAAAAACTAGGCTTGAATGGAATTCTATAGCCTAATCTTTATTTATTTTCCGAAATCCATTCCGTTAGTTTTCGCCCCTCTGAGCTAATTTAACCAGAAAACTTAACTAATATTTCTTACTTTTTAACTTCAATTTAACAATGAACCCATTCAATTTTCAAGATATGAACAAGAATAGACGGAATTTCATTAAGACCAGTGCACTGAGTGCAGCAGGCATCAGCTTTGTCCCATCATCTGTTTTCGGTAAACCTTTGGGCCATGTTGCACCGAGTGATAAAGTAGATCTAGCCTGCTGTGGTATTGGAAATAGAGGAGCTCAAATCATTAATGCTCTATATGATACAGGACTTTGTAACATTGTCGCACTTTGCGATGTAGACATGGGAGCCCCGCATACTCAGGAAATCATGAATAAATTTCCAAATGCAAAACGATTCCAGGATTTCAGAGAAATGTTTGATCAATTTGGAAAAGGCTTTGAAGCAATCACTGTTGGAACGCCTGATTTTTCACATTTCCCAATCACCATGTTGGCCATGTCTCAGGGGAAGCATGTATATGTAGAAAAACCTATGGCCCGAACATTCAATGAGGTTGCCTTAATGATGGATTGTGCAAAAAGACATAGAGTAGTTACTCAAATGGGTAATCAAGGGCATTCAGAAGGTAATTACTTCCAATTTAAAGCTTGGAAAGAAGCTGGAATCATTAAAGATGTCACCGCTGTAACTGCCCATATGAACAGCCCAAGAAGGTGGCATGGATGGGATGTTAACATGCAGCGTTTTCCAAAAGCCGAACCCATCCCTTCCACTTTAGATTGGGACAATTGGCTGATGGCCAGAAGTGAACATGACTACAATAAGGATTTCATCAATGGGCAATGGCGCTGCTGGTATGACTTTGGAATGGGAGCATTAGGTGACTGGGGAGCACACACCATGGATACCGTTCATGAATTCTTAGAATTAGGATTACCATATGAAGTAGATCCTGTCATGCTCAGGGGACATAATAACTTCTTCTTCCCAATGTCTTCAACACTGGCGTTTAAATTTCCTGAAAGAAAAGATATGCCAGCGATGACCCTAACTTGGTATGACGGCGTAGATAACGTTCCACCTGTTCCAGATAATTATGGAGTATCCGAGTTGAATGCGGATATCCCAGCAGCAAGTACAGGACAAATTCAACCTTCCAGATTAAACCCTGGTAAGATAATTTATGGTAAGGACCTTACTTTTAAAGGTGGCTCCCACGGAAGCACCTTGTCCATTTTGGGAGATAAGGAAAAAGAAATGGCTAGCATGCTTCCAGAAGTCCCAGAAAGTCCATCTAATCACTTTGCGAACTTCCTAAAGGCATCAAAAGGAGAAGAAAAAACAAGATCACCATTTGATGTTGCAGGACCTCTAAGCCAAGTATTCTGCTTGGGAGTATTAGCTCAGCAGTTAAATACCAAGTTGGAGTTTGACAGAGAAACTCATCGAATTGTCAATAATCCATTGGCAAATCAATTACTAACAGGTGAGGCACCAAGAAGAGGATGGGAAGAGTTCTATACTCTTTAATCATTATTTCAACCCATAAAAAAAGCTGAAGTGTTTACTCAATTCAGCTTTTTTTATTTTTTATTTCTAAAATTAGAATTTAGGACAAGGGAGTATGGTATCTCTTCGATTAGGTTTCCCTTCGTATTTATTAGGTAGCGTCCAGGAAAGACTTAACTCGTGCGCCCCTCCTGATTGAATCCCCAGTTGGGAAACAGTATAATCAAAACTATATCCAATATTCAATCCGCTAAGCAAATTAACCCCCACCATCATCACGATTGCATCTCGGTTACTTTGCTCTTCCACTCGCTTATAAGGCACTCCTCTATACCAAAGTCCAAAAACAATGGGCTCTACATAGAAATACGCTCCTACATCTAGCTGCTCAAAAGGACCTTGCCTCTTATAATTGATCGTTGGGGTTAGGTATCGCTTGCGTCTTATATGCGTAAAATCTTGTCGCATAGACCCTTCTCCCAAGTCAAATCTATAACCTGCGTGTAAAGAAAATTTTGTAGGAAGTTTACTAACTCCATCAATAAAGGATTGATTAGGTTGGTTAACATGGTGAGCTGACACTCCCACCCAAAAATCTTCCGTAAAAAACATTCCGCCCAAAGAGAGCGAAAGCATATTGACTGGATCACCAAGACCCGCTAAGTCAGTTCCTGGAAGTATAGGTCCAAAAGGATCATTTGGATTAATTTGATTGGCAAATATCAGGTTTTCATAAAAACCGATTTCCCGTCTGATATAAGAAGCTTGAAATCCTGGTCTGAAATAGGAATTATCTCCTAATTTTAATTCGTAGGAATAAAGTGCAGAAATAGTCGTAGACCTTAATTTTGAAGCTCCTTCAGTATCCTGCATAACCATTATCCCCACACCAGAGTTATAGTTAGGGAGGTAAGTGTCATAATAGGCAGAGAAGGTGGTGAATTGCGCATCTATGCTAGGCCACTGGTTGCGATAATTAAAGCCAATGCGTCCTGTTAATTCACTACCAGCCATCGCTGGGTTCAAATAAAGAGGGGCAGCATAATATTGGCTATATTGTGGATCCTGTCCAAACGCATTAAAATGCAGTCCGAGACAGCAAATCCAAAAAAAAACATTAAGAGCCTGAGACCGTAACAAAGTTTTGTTCGTTTATTTGAATATTCAGTTGGCTATTAAAACGACATTTAAGTGAGCTTGTTTTAAAAGCAGTTCGAAAATTATGAAAAGCAACCCTAATTCCATAAGGTTCAAGTACATTTTTAGCCTTTTCTTACTATATACACTATTTGGTATAGAATCAAAAGTCCTTTCTCAGGGTTTTAATGAAAATGAGTGGATTTTTGGAAGTTGCGAAACTGGCGATAGCAATTATCTTTCTTTTGGTAAAGGGGGAACTGCAACCGTACAATCTTTACCTAACTCGGTTCTTTTAGGAAAAAACAACTCAGCTATTGCCATTGACCCGATCACTGGTCAACCTTTATTTCAGACAAATGGAGAACTTGTATATGATTTTAGCCAAGCTCCAATCGAAGGTTCGGCTCCTGGATTAAATGGAAATGTGGATGGTTCACAGCAAGTAGCCACAGGATTTCTTGAATACGATCCTGAAGGAAATAAGCTTTTCTATATTTTTTATACCTCTCCAGGTGGAGAGCTTCAATATGCTTTAGTAGACATGAACGCCCCCGGACAGGCAAGTGGGAACGAAAGACCTTTAGGTGAGGTAACTTCCAAAGACGTGTCTATGGGAAATGCCTCTGGAGCATTATTAGTAGTAAAAACATCTTCTTCTCCTTCCTATCTCATCAGCTTTGATGGAGGGAATTTGGTTTCACAGAGGATTGAAACTACGGAAGGAAGCTTTAGTACAACAGACACTCAAAGTTTACCCTTTACTCCCGAAAGGATTATATTTGATGAATCTGCAGGTAAATTAATCCTTATTCCTGCCAATAGCAGTGATCAAATTACTGTTTTGGATTTTAATTCCAGTAATGGATCTTTTAGTAACTCTAGCCCTATCACTACAGTGCCTGGATCCGGGGAATATGGAGGAGCAGAATTTTCGCCCGATGGTAGTTTCATCTATTATTCTTTAGGAGATTCATTATATAGAGTCCCTTCCAATGATCTCTCGGCAACTCCTGAAACACTCCCGCTCACTACACCTATTGACACCATCCACGATGTGAAAGTGGGGCCAGATGGAAGCCTGTACTATATTTATGAAGAAGTAGCAGGCGGTCCTCAATTGATAGGGAAAGTGGATAATCCAGATGAAATAGACCTTACTTTAGTCACACTTGAGGAAGACCCTTTCATGGGAGCTGATTTCTGCGGGACGATTTTCCCTGTCTTTGCCCCCAATGCTGATATTGCCCCTTCTGTAGATTTCACATGGGATCCCGAAATGCCATGTGCTAATAACCCCATTCAGCTGACTAGTATATTAACTCCTGAAAATTATACACCTAGTAGTTATAGCTGGGAATTCAGCCCACCGCTTACAGACTCAGATGGCAATGAATTGGATGCAGATTATGACCAAGAGCACTTTTTAATTCCTGCAGATGCAGCATCTGGAACTGATATTTCCGTGACCTTAACGGTTGAGTATGAAGATGGAACTTCTCAGACATCTACTAAATCTATTCCTCTAACTGAAAATAATCTAGAGGCAAACTTTACTCCTTCTGACACAACACTTTGTATGTCTTGTATAGACATCGGGCCATTACTTGAAGCACAAAACCAAGGTGGAGATGGTGAAGGTGGAGCACCTGGTATCGGTGGAGGTTCCGGAGGCGGTGGTTCTGGAGGAGGAGATAATTATGAATATTTCTGGTCTAACCACAGAGATGAAGGTTGGGGTACCAGAACTGAAAATGAAGTTTGTCAACCCGGCTTGTATTGGGCACTTGTAAGAGAACCAGGTTCTTCCTGCTATGCCTACGCCGAGATCAGAATTAAGATTTGGGATCTGGAAGATCAAAGTAATAACATTTGGTATTTTGGTGATGGAGCTGGGTTAGACTTCAACCCAGACCCTGACGATCCAGATGCCCCTACTCCTAGACCGATCGAAAGCAGACATCCTCAAAATATTCCTGCAGGTACAACTACGATTTCAGATGAAACAGGACAAGTTCTATTTTACACAGATGGAGACTCTGTTTGGGACTTGAATGGAAACATAATGGAAAACGGAGATACGATTGGTGGTGATAACTCTGCTAGTCAATCTGTTCTTGCAGTTCCTGTTCCAGATGAGCAAACTTTATTTTATTTATTCACCACCCAGCAAGCTGCCAATGGCTCCAATGAAGTAAGTTATTCACTTGTAGATATCAAGGCTGAAAATCCTTCGGGAGTTGGAAATGTAGTTACAAAAGACAATTTTTTATTCAGCCCATCAACTGAACATACCGCAGCCTATAGTGCCGGTGATACAACTTGGATGATGTTTCATGAGTTAGGAAACAACACATTCAGAGGGTATCCCGTCACGGCAGAAGGAATTGGCCCACCGGTATTAAGTTCTGTTGGAAGTAATCACGGATTCAATTCAGGTGTGGGTGCAATGAAATTCAATTCCGATGGCGATAAAGTAGCGGTGACTATTTCTGAGGGCGGTTGTAATAAATTAGAGCTCTTTGATTTTGATTCAGATACTGGTGAAATGACAGAATATGCCCGAATAGATTTGGGCTGCGATGGAGAGGTGTATGGCTTAGAGTTTTCTGAAGATGGAGAACGAGTCTTTGTATCTTATAGAAACGGCGGACCTGGTATTGAAGAATTTATTGTCAAAGCTGTAGAAAATGATGACCCAGACGCAACGGTTTGCCCCACATGTTTTGACGGAGCCAGTACGAGAGCAGAAATTGAAGCTTGTATAAACAGCACTAAAAATGCAATCAGTCAAACATCAGGACAAAATCTAGGCGCACTACAAATTGGTCCTAATGGGCAAATTTATGTTGCAGTGGTAGGAGACAATAGAATTGGACAAATTAGTGTAGGGTCTGGCTGCGACTCTGAAAGCAGCTTTAACATGGACGGCGTGGAGCCCATGCCAGGAACATCCAATTTAGGACTGCCATCATTTGTTCAAAATTCCGGCAGCTCTATTCCAGAGCCTGCACTGTCTGGACCTCCAAGAATTTGCCTTGATCCTGAAAATGATTCTGGAGCCCTGTTTGAAGGTGGGGGGGAACCCGATATTGATAGCTACTTCTGGACTATCACAGATGAAAATGGATTGGTTGTTTTGGATAATTTTGGGGGACCTGGAGAAGAGTTTCAGTCTTACGAGCACATTTTTGCAGAGGCAGGATTGTATACCGTAGACCTGAGAGTTGACCGTTGTGGTGACCCAACTTATTACGAGGCTAGCTTAGAAATCCAAGTGGATGAGCCTCCAGTTCTTACTTTAGAAGATGACGTAACTTTATGTTCTAATAGCCCGGTTACATTGACAGCCATAGATGGCTATGATCCAGCAGAAGGAATTTATGATTTTGAGTGGACAAATGCAGCTGGCCAACTTATCGGTGATGAAAACTCTAATTCTATTACTGTGGAAGAAGAGAGCATTTACTCTGTATCAGTAAGCTTCCGACTTCCTGACGGACTTTCAGATGATGAGGCAGCCTTGTATGAAACTTGCCCATCTACTGCAGAGGTTTTTGTTGGCCCAGCATTTGAATTTGAACTAAACCAGACAGCTGAAGAAGTCTGTTATGAGGAAACATCTTTGATTTTCGCTCCAGACACACCTATTACTGGGGAATGGTTTTACACTCTAGACGGAGACCCTACCCGTACTTCCTTAGGTAACTTCTTCGAACTTGAATTATTTATCAACACGCTTCCTGGCCCGGGAGAATACGAAATCATTTTTGTCACTCAAGACCCTATTCTAGAAGGATGTACTGTTGAAAAGAAAGTTGATCTTTTGGTAAATGAATTACCAATTTTCACTGCAACCCAAACAAATCCAGCGACTGATTGTAGCACGGCAGATGGTTCTTTCGAAGTAACCATGCAAGGAACGGCAGAAACTTTAACCGTTTTAGAAACTGGAGAAGTATTCAACAATGTCATGGCAGGAAGTACTGTTCAAGTTATTGACCTACTTCCGGGAGTTTACACTATTGAGGCTGAGAATTCCCTCGGATGCGTTTACTCTGGATCTGTTACAGTTGAAAACCTTAACCCACCACAGCTATTAGAATTTACTGTGAGCACACAAGATGAGTTGTGTAGCCCTACAGGAGTGAACCCAGGAATTATTACTATCTCTTTTGATGGAGGCGTTGCTCAAATAGGTGATTATACAATTGTTAGGCAGGGAGATGGACAAACTTTCACAGCTCCACTTCCAAATCAACCTTCATTTGACGTTGAAGTTCCTTACGGGGACTATTTGATAGAAGTAAGTGATGCATCAGGATGTAAAATACCAGATCCAACTGTTTATACCATAGCCCAAAAGAATCAGGTAGTTTTTTCAGTTCCTACCGATTTCACGGCTTGTGAAAGCTTTACCTTTACACCTGATTCTCCTGATACATTGACTTATACAGTCACAAATAGTTCAGGTGTCACTGTATCAGCTGAACCCGATGGAAGTTATATCATTACATCAAGTGACACTTACACCGTATTAGGTGAAGATCCTACCGGTGAAAATTGTCCAAGAACCATCGATATGGTTGCTAATATCACTCAACCAATTGACTTTGAGGTTTCCCCACCTATTGTGGATTGTCAATCAGGCTATCAATATGAAGCGATATTGAACAATGCCCTACCTGATGACGTGATTTTCTTATGGAAAGATGAAGGAGGAGTAATTGTAGGTAGGTCACAAATATTTGTACCCAGTAGAGAGGGTACCTATTCTTTGGAAGTACAACCAAGTTCAGGAGGACTTTGTCAAACTGCAGCTATTTCACTTGAAGCAGAAATCTTGGTGGACGATTTACAAGTGGCGTTGGACGTAACTCCATTTTGCGTGGATCAGACAAGTACCACAATCAGTATAGACGCAGATTTGAGTAATGTTGCAGCCATTGAGTGGTTTATAGGTCAAGGTGGTACTAAAACTAGGATTCCTACTTTGGATGACATGCCAATTATAGAAGTTTCGCAAGAAGGCACCTATGAAGCAATCTTGAGAAGTTCTCAAGGTTGTGAGATTGGCAGAGCCAATGGTGTTGTAGCTAAATCTTCTATCGTCCCCCCTGTTGTTCCAACATCAATTACAATTTGTGAACTGGAAGGTGTAACAGAAAGTATTTCCCCGGGGATGTATGATAATTACTCCTGGACTTTAAATGGGAATGAAGTTTCTCAAGATTCAGTTTTCACTCCTACTCTTCCAGGCATTTATACTCTAGAGGTTTCCGATAATATCGGATGTAGTTACATTGAAACAATTGAAGTTATAGAGGATTGTGAATTAAAAATTTCCTTCCCTAATGGTGTCGTATTAAATGATCCAAATAGGAATTTCATTTTATATGCCAATGAATACATTGACTTTGTTGAAGTGTTTATTTATAATCGATGGGGAGAATTGATCTTCTATTGTGACCATGAAAACCTAGAACCAGGACAGGCGTTTTGTCCTTGGGATGGCCAATTAAATGGAAATTTTGTTCCAAATGGAACATATGCGGTGGTTGTGAAGTTGACTAGTGAAGATCAAAATATTACCCAAAAAATAACAAAAGCAGTTACAGTCATTCAATAACATGTTAATACTTATTTCCCCTGCAAAGACCCTAGATTACAGTGACCCTAGCATCAAAGAGCATAGTTTACCTGATTTCCTGACAGACACCCGTTCACTGGTTAGGATTCTAAAGCAAAAATCTGCGAAAGAGATTTCTAATTTGATGCATATCAGTGATTCTTTAGCGGAGCTCAATGAAGAAAGGTTTAAAACTTTTAAACGAGATTTCAATTTTGATAACTCCAAGCAAGCACTGCTAGCATTCAAAGGAGATGTTTACACCAAAATTGATGTAGATAACTACACAGAGGAAGATTTCAATTTTGCTCAGGAAAATCTAAGGATTTTATCAGGGCTGTATGGTTTATTAAAACCTATGGATTTAATCCAGCCTTATCGTTTGGAAATGGGAACAAAGCTGGAAAACAAAAAAGGGAAAAATCTTTATGAATTTTGGGATAAGAAAATCGCGAAAGCCATCAATCAAGTTGCAAAAGGTGAACCGATTATCAATTTAGCTTCTCAGGAATATTTTAAGGCTGTACACCAAAAAACATTAAAATCTCCCTTGATAAATATTCATTTCAAAGAATATAAAGAGGGTAAGTATCAGGTCGTTGGTTTTTTTGCAAAACAAGCCAGAGGGATGATGACTAACTTTGCGATCAAGAATAGAATAGAAGAACCTGAAAAATTGAAATTATTCAATGAAGAACGGTATGAGTACTCAGATAAAATGAGCAGCTCAACTGACTGGTTTTTTGTTAGATAACTCCTTTAATTAATCATTAAATCCAAATATCAATTATGGTATTTGGATTTTTTTTGACCTAATAAATATGGTAGCTTAGAGGTCTGATTCTCGAATAATTTATCCAAACTTTTGAAGTTACCTATAGAAAAAAGGCTTTTTATTTTAACGTCGCTAATCTTGCTGATTAGTGTGTCAACCACTATTGCTGTAACCAATCCGGATTTTTCAAGAAAAGAAGGCGCGGAAGTACACGTTGGAGAAATGGTAGATCCAGAGTTAATTGGTCCCGACAAATTATGTAACGTTTATGGTAGTATAATAGGGGATTTTTTCGGAGCTGGGGATCCTATAACGGATGTTTATTCCTGGAAGATATTAAGCCCTAGCGGCGAAATTTTATTCGATAGGTCTGGAGGTGCAGGGTTTCAAACCATCAGTTATACTTTTTCAGAAATAGGAACGCATACAGTTGAGCTTTCTGTCAAGCGAGGTGCATCCGTCATTTTCACGGACACGAAAGATGTAGATTTGATCAAAGGCCCTGACGTTGTACTTGAGTCAAATTATGAAATTTGCGGGAGCACTCCACTGGATTTGATGGCTATTGACCCAGAAAGTCAGAATTTTGAAGATTACCAATTTGAATGGACTGATGAATCAGGGGCCGTTATAGGAACAGATAACATTGTTCAAGTAACTTCTCCAGGTGATTACTTTGTGGAGTTCTACTTTGAGGATTCTTCTGGTACGCAGGATTGCATTACTACTCAACCCACCACTGTTTCTGGAGTAACCGACTACCAGATCTTGCAAACTGAAAATCAAGTATGTCCTGATTTACAAGTCAATTTTCAAACTGATCCCCAGGTATCGGGAACATGGTATTATGAAAAAGTGGGAACAGGAATCAGAACCTATCTTACAGAAGGAAGCAGCGTAAACCTTTTTCCTAACCAAAATCTGGATGGGGAAGGAGATTATAAAATTATCTTTACTCCAAGCCCAAGTGTATCCAATTGTCTTACAGAGAAATCAACCGACTTAACATATTATCCTCAACCAGAGTTCTTCCTAGTTAGCACTATAGGAGCCTCAGGGTGTAAAGTATACGATGGTGAGTTAACGATTCAAACCACCACACCATTAGATTATGTTTTCATTGAAGGCCTAGGAATCTACTCACCTGCTTTGGCTGCCGGAGATACCTATACGTTTTCCGGATTAGAGTCTGGTGCCTACAGCTTAATTGGTCTCTTAGGCAGCTGCACCAATTCAATTGGTTCAGTCGTATCGCTGCAAGATCCACCTGAATCTTTGAAATTTGAAGTAGCAGAAATTGTTGGTGAGGAGTGTACACCCGATGGAAAAACCATCGGATCTATCACCATTGATTTTACTAATGGTCCGATTGATGGTTCCTACAGGTTGATCAATGAGAAAGGCACAGAGGTTTTGAATGATTCTTTTTTGAATGCCAATTTTGCGAAAATAGATATCCCAGGTGGTCGGTATTATTTTGAATTATATGGAGTTGATGATTGTAGTCTACCAAAATCAGAATTGATTGAAGTCCCAGGGCTTTCCCAAACAGAATTTAATGTTCCAAATGAGATAACTATCTGCCAATCCTATGAATTAACGCCTGAAACCAATCAAGATTTAGAGTTTAGTCTAGAATATCCTGATGGCACGATCGAAATAAAAGCCAAAGATGAACCATTTACACTAATAGAAGCTGGCACATACAAATTAATTGGTTCATTACCCACTGATCCATTAACATGTCCTACTTCCAAAACATTTGAGGTTAACCTTGTGCAGCCAGTAGAGTTTGAACCTAAACTTATCCAGCAAGACTGCTTTGGAAACAGAACATATTTTGCAGATATCAATGGTATAGATCCCAATACGGTGATCTTCTCCTGGTATAATGAAAATGATGAGTTGATTGGTACTGGCCAAAATATGTTTCCAACTTCGATTGGAGAATTTAAACTAGATGTTCAACCAGCCAATAGTGAAGCTTGCCCAAACCCTTTAAAAACATTCTTGATTGAAGAGCCTATATTAGAGGTTGACGTTACTTTGACTAGCACTAAATTATGTGAACTTGGGCCTGGAGCGACCATCAATTTAAGTACTACATTTTTCTCTGAAGTAACAGACATTAGGTGGAGAAGATATGATGAGTTAGGAGGAATAGAGGAATTGGACCAATTTAAAGATCAAACTGAAATAACAGTTTTTGAAGATGGGGTTTATGAAGCTGCTGTATTTAGTATTATTCCAGAGATTGGCAAAGATTGTGAACTGGGTAGAAACTCGATGGAATTGGATTTCACTTTGGACAGGGTAGAATTTAATGTTCCAGCCTCGTTATCCATATGTGAAACCTATGAATATATTCCAGAAACAAATCAGCCTTTAGAATTCATTCTAACTTACCCAGATGGGACTTCAGTTGAAAAGTCTGCTGGTGAAGCCTTTACTTTGGATCAAACAGGCACTTTTTCACTCTATGGTTTTAATCCTGAGACAAGTTCTCCAAACTGTCCAGAAATCAAAGAATTTGAGGTTTTTGTAAACCAGCCAATTCCCTTTTCACCGATTTTATTTAGCGAGGATTGCAATGGGGAGAAAATATATCAAGCTCAACTTTCAGGAGCCACTGTGGCCGATGCAAATATTTTCTGGTACGATGCTGACCTCACATTAATTGGCACAGATGAGTTTCTTACTCTTAACACTTTTGGAACATTTTATCTAGAGGTTCAACCCAAAGGAAGTATTCCATGCGATCTTGAACCCATATTATTTGAAGTTGAAGAGCCAGTTTTGAGCTTGGAGGCAAGCCTTTTAGCAGAACCTTTGTGTCCTGATGCAGCAGATGCTGCAATTTCTTTAGAGACTGATTTCGAGAAGGTTGAAACCATTGAATGGTGGTTTACAGACATCAGTGGTAATCAGTCTCAATTAACTTCTGAAAGAAATAAACCAGAAATTCTGGCTACTCAGGAAGGAACCTATGAGGCTAGGATATTTAGTGGAGTCCCCTGCCTCCTGGGAATGGACCAAGTATTGATCCTAAGGAGTATTGATGAAGTAAGACCTGTAACAGAAGAAAGCTATCAGGTTTGCCCTAAGTATGACATTGCCCCTACAATCGACCCAGGGAGTTTTGCCGCTTACGAATGGTATCATGAAGGCAATCTTGTATCAACAAGCCAAACCTACAAACCTTTATTAATAGGTGAATTTGAATTGATAGTTTATAGTCAAGAAGGCTGTCCTTACTCGACCACATTTGAAACAATTGAAGAGTGTGAGCTTAAAATAGTTTTCCCTACCGCACTGGAATTGGGTGACCCTGAAAAGAATTTCTTGATTTACACCAACTATCTGGTAGATGAGTTAGAGCTTTGGATTTTTAATAAATGGGGTGAATTAATTTTTCATTGCAAAAACACTGACTTAATTAATGAGGAATCCACATGTGTATGGGATGGGACAGTCAATGGGGAAAATATCCCCAATGGCTCATATTCTATTCGTGTCAATTATAAAAACTACGCCAAAGAGATAAATGAAGAGTATCTAGGCTCAATTATGGTTATAGAATAAATTAAATCTAGAATCAACACCCTAATTGGAATATTTTTTGCCAATTCTTATCAAGTCAAAAATATTTTGGCAAAAGCCCGTATTTTTGCCACACACCCTAAAAAAATAGACCCTTGAAAGAAAAGGCTCAATTTCCGAAATGGAAGATTGGGATGCTCTTCATTTGGACGTTAATCATCGCCACATTCCCGGCATCCGGAGAAGAATTATTTCCTTTAAAAAAAGAGCTTCATAGCTACGAATCCAGTTTTGCAGATTTGCAGATCAATGGACCAACTAACCTATGCCTTGTAGCTGGTGGTGTGTTGGGTACTTTTAGTGCTGGAGGAGAAACAGGTGATGTTTATGAGTGGACAGTTTCAAGGGTGCCTTCAGGTGAAGTATTAGAACAAAAATCTAGTGGTCAGCTAGAAACCTACAAGTTTTATTTTAGTGAAGTGGGGAACTACAACGTGAACCTGAGAGTCAGACGGGGAACTGATGCGGATTTTTATGTGGAAGATAAACCAGTTCAGGTGCAAAAAGGTCCAGACTTGGCGCTATTACCTGATTACTTATTATGTGCAGGGTCTTCCACCCTCTTAACTGCCATTGACCCCAATACACCAAATCTATCAGATTACACCATCACTTGGTACTCTTTGAATGATGTGGGAGAACGGGTAGAAATTGGTAGGGGTAATGAGTTTGAGACTTATAGCGCTGGATATCACATTGTAGAGCTTTATCAAACGAACCCAGATGGAAGTCAATCCTGCCTAATCAATGGAAGCACCTTTGTAGGCCCTCCAATCGACTTTCAGATTATTCCATCTTCAACACAGATTTGTGAAGGAGAAACCATCGAGATAGGGTTGGATACTCCACTTTCTGGGGAGTGGTTTATTCAGAAAGACTACACAGGAGTTAGAAAATCGTTAGGGAATGGTTTTGACATTGAGTTAGAATCTGATGAGCTTTCTGGCCCAGGCTTGTACTTGGTCACATTTCAAACTTACTCTGAAGACTTCCCTGATTGTCTTTCAGAGAGAATCATTGGCTTCGAACTTCTTGAAGCACCTAAAGTCACCCCGACGATATTAAGCCAACCAAATGACTGTTCAATTGATAACGGGAGTTTTCAGCTGACTTTCGATACAGAAATAGATGCTTTTTATATCCCTGAATTGAATATCATTGAGGGGCCTAGATCTGCAGGAGAGCAAGTAAATTACAGCAGTCTACCCGCTCAAGTATATTCTGTTGTATTGGAAAAAAACGGTTGCCAAACTACTACATTGGTAGCTTTAGACAACCTAAATCCGCCGACAGAATTCAACCCGAGTTACAGTTATGAAAACGAATCTTGTTCCCCTACTGGGGTTTTCGATGGGATTACCACAATAGATTTTGGCACAACGGTGGCTAATTCAGAATATAGAGTCTTATCTCAATTTAAAGGTGAAGTAGAGTCTGGCACAATCCCAACAAGCGGTCAAGTGCAAATCAACATACCTAATGGGAATTATCTCCTGGAATTGAAGGTGGGTGGTTGTACCTACCCAATCCAAGACTTTAAAATAGAAAATGCACCTCAGGTTAATTTCACAGTACCCTTAGACTTGAATATTTGTGAAACCTTTCAACTGGATCCCGAGACCGATCAAAACCTGAATTTTACATTAACCTATCCTGATGGTTCTGAAAAGTCTATTCAGTCTGGAGAATCTTTTTTAATTGAAGATGAAGGAGCTTATAGCATTTATGGAGAAAGTAATGACCCCAGCTCTAACCTTTGCCCGAAAACAATCAATTTCAATGCTACCTATTCTAGTTCCATCTCATTTGCCCCAGTTCTAACGGTAGAAAAATGTTTTGATCCAATCAAGTACACTATTGATCTAGAGGGAATCGAATTGGAAGAAGCAAGTATCAGGTGGCTTAATGATGAAGGTAAAATAGTAGGCAGGAGTGGTGAGTTTTACCCTAGCTCCATTGGATTCTACTCTTTATTGGTGCAACCCAAATCAAGTGGTTATTGTCCAGTTCAACCTGTGGGGTTTGAAGTTGTGGCCCCTATTACAAATGTTCCAATGGATCTTGAGGCAACTAAAATATGCCCGGATCCAGGTTTGGGTCTTATCACACTTGAAACTGACGAAGATGAGGTGACTGATATTGAGTGGGTATTTTACGACTCTTTAAACAACAGAACAGAGCTCACAGAATTCGATGGATTATTGGAAATTGAATCTAGCCAAGCAGGTTCCTATGAAGCAATCGCATATAATAAACTAGGCTGTGAGATTGGAAGAGGTATAATTGAAGTAGAGCTAAGTGAATTAACGACACCTCCAACTGTAGAGGATTCCTACGCCTGGTGCTCCATCGAAAACAACACGATCCCGGCAATAGACCCTGGAGAATTTGAAAGTTATTTTTGGTACTTTGAAGACGAGCTAGTTTCCACTGCCTCTACTTTTAAACCTGAAGAGTTAGGAGACTATAGATTAGATGTCATTACTGAGGATGGCTGTATGTTCTCAAAAGAATTTTCCACTTATGATGCCTGCAATTTTAATGTAGTATATCCCAATGCGATGATTTTGGGAAATCCTGACAAAGACTTTAGAATCATCTTGAGTGAAGGCGTATCACAGGCTGAATTATTCATTTTAAATAGACAAGGAGCTCTAATTCATCATGACTTGGCAAATGAAATTCCGGTGAATTCTCCAATCTTAAACTGGGATGGAAAAGTCAATGGAAAAGATATTCCTGAGGGAACCTACGTGGTCGTTTTACTTTTAAGAAATGATGAATTTGGCTTTGAGGATAAGGTAACCAGCTCATTATTAGTCTTGCAGTAAAATAACTGCAATCTTTTAAAAAATTATTATACAATCGGAAAAGCCCAAATCCGATATTTTTCCTATTTTCAAGGCTATATCTAACGCTAAATTATTGACCCGATAACCAAAACTCCAAACTTATGACTCAAACCCTCAACAAAAGTGCACTCTTCAATGCAAGTTGCTTTGCATTGATTACGACTGCATTTTCATTTAGTATTAGTGCCGGAACTCTAAAACAACTCGGCATAGATTTAGGATACAGTGCTGAAAACCTTGGTTACCTTAACTCACTTTGGTTCTTTGGCTTTCCTATTGCAATGATTATCGGTGGCCTTATCTATCACACTATTGGCCCGAAAAAAATTATGAAAATCGCCTTCCTTTCTCACTTTGTGGGAGCAGCGATGACTCTTTTTGCAATTTATTTTGTCTCAGAAGCAAGCTTTGTCATTCTTCTTGCATCCAATCTTTTGATGGGTATTGGTTGCGGTTGTACAGAAGCAGCATGTAACCCTATGATTGCTGACATGTACACAGGAGAGAAAATGAATAAAATGCTAAACAGATTCCACATGTGGTTTCCAGGTGGAATTTTTGTAGGAGCTTTACTTTCCGAATTAATGTCAACTCTTGGCTTTTCTTGGCAAAGTCAATTTTGGTTAATCCCAATCCCTGCACTTATCTACGCATTCCTATTTAATGGAAAAACCTTCCCTAAAGCTAGCGTTGAACAAGCTGGTTCGCTTTCAGACAATTTTAAAGCAATGTTTACTCCATTGTTCCTTTTCATATTTGCTTGCATGGCTCTTACAGCAATCACCGAATTTGGCCCTCAAAAATGGACAGGATTAGTAATGGAAAGCTCTGGTGCAAAACCAATGTTAATCCTTGCACTTACTACCGGACTAATGGCAGTTTTAAGATTCTTTGGTGGACCTGTTACAAAAGTGTTAGGACAGACTGGCGTATTGTTAGCAGGCGCTATTATTTCAACTATAGGTATTTACCTATTTAGCACGCAAATCGGAGCAATGGTTTATGTTGCAGCCATCTTCTTTGCTGTAGGAGTAGCTTTCTTCTGGCCAACAATGATTGGTTTTGTAGCTGCTAAAATCCCAAAAAGTGGAGCATTAGGAATGTCCATTATTGGAGGGGTAGGTATGTTTTCAACTGCAATCTTCCAACCTATTATTGGAGGATGGATTGATAGCGACATAGCAGAACAAAAAGCTTTGGGACTAACAGGAACAGAGTTAGATCTTGCTGCCGGACAGGCAACACTTTCTACTATGACTACTTTCCCTATTATTCTAATTGTAGCCTTTATTCTCCTTTTCTTCTGGCAAAAGGGGTCTAAACCTGCAGCCGTTCCAGCTCATTAAAAATAAAAAAAAGCAGCCCGAGGGCTGCTTTTTTTATTCCTTTATCTTATTAGAAGTAACTACTTTTTTTATTAATTCCCGCAGGAATAAGAATCATATTCATCCTCGAATAAGGACCATATCTTACCCTCCTCATCTCTGTAGGTGATCCCTTTGTATCGCTTGCTCACTTCTATACTTCCTTCAACTTCTATGGTAGAACCATCTTTTAAGACGATGGTACAAGGCCCATCTACCTTTTGGATGTCAACTAACTTTGTGTCCTCAAAGAGGCCGCAACTAGCTAAAGCAAGGAACAATAGTGGAAAGCACTTTTTCATTGAAATTTCCTAAATAGTAATCTCTAAAAATGAGGAAAAAATAGTTTTAATAAAAACATTCAATCTGAAAGCTAAGTCAAAGCTGTCATTAGGTAATTTAAAAAGGAAGCTTACGTTTACTTTTAAGTAGACTAATGGCTGAAATAAAAAAAGCCCAACTGCTAAGCTGGGCTTGGTGACCTCGTCAGAGCCTGTCCCGCAGCGGGAATTCACCCCGATAACTATCGCGGGCTGAAACCTCTGGTTATCCAATAAATAATTTAATGTGATTATCCGGAATCTTGCCAGTACCAAAACTTCTTTGCTCACCTTGCCAGAAGACAGAAACAAGCAAAATTTTTATGATCTCATTATCATATCATGCTTTTGAATACTTACTAGTAAAAATTGGTGATACATACAATTTATTAAGAAATTCTAGACCCCATCCGGGGTCGAATATTATTAGCCCCGCCACGGCGGGCAAGCCAGGCCCCGAAAGCGGGATTGAATATCATTAGCCTAGGGTTTTAACCCTAGGTTATATGATTTAGTATTCTACCCAAGCGCTGGCCCGGGATTTTATTTCTGAGACAGATCGTTTTGCCAGCAAGATGGAACCAAACCTTATAATGCTTTTGGATAATTACTGGAATAAAAGCGGATATACATATAATTTAAAATAAAAAAAGCCCAACTGCTAAGTTGGGCTTGGTGACCTCGTCAGGATTCAAACCTGAAACCTCTTGAGCCGTAATCAAGTGCTCTATTCAGTTGAGCTACGAGGCCGAAACGGAAGGCAAAGGTAAATCAAAAATAATTTTATCACAAGCATGAAATTCAATTCATTTAAAATTATCAGCAAACTACTTCGAACTACTTAAGAATAATTAAGACTAAAATCGGGGTAAATCCTTTTGTATTTCCTATTTTTGCCCGCGATGAATGCTAAATTCTATCCCGAATTAATGAAAAAAATATACACCTTATTGTTCGCTTTGGTAATTATCCAAACGTCCTTTGCGCAAGAAAAACCAAAAAACTCTATTGGAGGCAGACCAAATATCCCAAGTGACTTGGTATTTGAGTTTGGGTTTAACCAACTAAATAATAGACCAGAAGACATGGGATTGAGTTTTTTCGATTCCAGAACATTCAATGTTTATTTTCAGCATCCATTTAAAATATTTGGAGAAGAATCAGGTATCACTTTCAACCCTGGTTTTGGTGTGGGTTCTGATAAGTATGCTTTTAAAGACCCACAAAACTTGGTCAACAATCCATTATTAGGAACTGAGTCCAGTGAGATGGTCGACCTAACTGAAATTTATGGTGATGACATTCGTATCAAAACCAATTCCCTTGCAGTAAATTATTTTGATATTCCTTTAGACTTTGTCTATCACTTAAACAAAACGAACCATTCCAAAGGATTCAGATTTAGCATTGGAGCAAAAGTAGGCATCTTATACGAAGCTCATACCAAAAACAAATTTAAGGATGCTGATGGACTTAAAAGAAAAGTCAAAGACAGCCAGAATTATGGATTGGAGAAAATTAGATATGGACTGACTTTTAAGGCTGGATCTCCTGGTTTCTACACTTGGTTCTACTATGGATTAAATAGCACATTCCAAGCCGGAAAAGGCCCCTATGGCACTGCCGCTTCTCAATTGAATTTCGGTGTAGCAGTCAACGTATTCTAGAAATTTAAAAATTATTGAATAATAAAGCCGAGCATGATTCCATGCTCGGCTTTATTATTTTTATGCATTCCCCTTTTAAGAAAGACCTGGAAAAAAGAATTAAGTGTAGATAAACTGAAAGCCTACAAAACACATTACAAAGCCATAAACAAAGCCAACATAAGTCTCAATAGGCTTGTGAGCGTTTAAATAAAGTCTAGAGCTCCCGACAATACCTGAAAGAAAGATCGCCAGTAATAAAGGGTATAATGGCGTAAATGTAGGAAACTTCATACCCAACACTACAACTGTAGCAACTAGCCCCCCAAACCCTGTCATATGAGCTGACATCTTCCACCAAAAGGTGACTAAGGTCAAACCTAATATAGTCAAGGAAATAAGCCCTAAAGATTGCCAAAGCACGGGATCTATCTCTGACTTATCTCTCAAAAAATAGGTGGTCAACAGAAAATAAAAGGTGGTTATAATAAAAGGGATCACCCGATCTTTGATATCCTCCATATGGATACTTTTCAAAGTTCCGCTAAGCCTTAACCCAAAAATAGTTACCATGGGTATAGCTAAAGTAGAAAGTACTACCAAAAGCAGAATATTACCCTTAAACACCTCTGGAACACTGGTAGCTTCTGGAACTAAATACAGCAAAAGCCCAAATACCAGAGTTGGTATAAGGAGAGGCTGAAATACGACTGATAGAAAAAGGGAAATAAATCTTAGCACTAAAGTTCCTTTCTTAATCGTGCAACAGGAATCTGAAGTTGCTCTCTGTATTTAGCAACTGTTCTTCTGGCAATATTGTATCCTTTTTGATTAAGCATTTTCACAAGCTTATCATCTGACAATGGCTTTTTCTTATCTTCTGCATCAACCATCGCCTGAAGCACTGACTTCACTTCTCTATTACTTACGTCTTCACCACTATCTGTTGCAATACCTTCCGAGAAAAAATATTTCAAAGGGTACACTCCAAACTCTGTTTGAATGGCCTTACTATTCGCAACTCTAGAAACGGTAGAGATATCCATGTCGATCCTTTCTGCAATATCTTTAAGAATCATTGGACGTAAATTGGTCTCATCGCCATCCACAAAGAATTCTTTTTGATACATTAATATGGCTTCCATTGTACGCAACAAAGTATTTTGTCTTTGCTTGATCGCATCGATAAACCACTTGGCAGCATCTAGCTTTTGCTTGACAAAAGTTACTGTTTCTTTCAGCTTCTTATCTTTCTTATCACTCTTATCATAGGCATCAAACATCTCAGAATATGATCTTGAAATCCTCAACTCTGGTGCATTTCTGGAATTCAAACTGATTTCCATTTTACCTCCGTTGTTGGTCAAAATAAAATCAGGGATAATATATTGAGTTCTTACCAATCCATCCGAAACCCCTCCTGGCTTAGGATTGAGTTTTGTGATTAGATGTACAGCATCTTTTGTTTCCTCTTCACTCAGGTCACACCTTTTCTGAATCTTGGAGTAGTGCTTTTTAGTAAACTCATCAAAACAATCGTGAATAATCTTAAGCGCATGAATAACCGTAGGATCCTCTGGATGTTCTTTTCTTTCCAACTGTAATGTCAAACATTCCTGAAGGTTCCTTGAGGCAATGCCCGCTGGGTCAAAGGCTTGAATTTTCCTTAAGATCTCCTCTAGTTCATCAATATCAGTCTCTATATTTTGGCTAAAAGCAAGGTCATTAATAATTGCTTCGAGGTCACGACGGATATACCCATCATTTTCAATACTACCAATCAGTTGCTGACCAATAGTCCTTTGTCTATCATCCAGTTTAAGGAAGTTGAGCTGGGAAATTAATTGTTCATGAAGCGAGGAGTTACTAGATAATGGCATTTCCCGATCTTCTTCATCTGAGTTATAATTCCCATCACCCTGCATTTTATATCCTCCATACTCATCATCCAGATAATCATCAATATTCACATCTCGCTCTTCCGGAACTGCTTCTTCTTCATAATTATCCTCGAATTCCTCTTTGGGTTCTTCATCCTTTCCTTCTTCTAAGGCAGGATTAATTTCTAATTCCTCTTCGATCCGGGCATCTAATTCAGCCGTTGGAACCTGCAACAATTTGATAAATTGTATCTGCTGAGGAGATAGTTTTTGAGAAAGTGAATGGCTAAGATTTAGCTTTTGCATTTGTAATCAGATAAAACCTGCATTTGGGTTCAAAAAAGGCCTTTTCTTTTGAAAAAGCCTCATATCCAAAGTTAGGAAAAACAAGCAATTTTTTGATAAAAAGCTTATTTAATCGTTTTTTTGCATTCCACTTAAAAACACTCGGAAATTTGGTTTTCCTTAAATAATAACTCCTAATGGCATTTAACAAACGGGTCAAAATCAAGACCATCCTGGATGAAAGTCCTGTTGGAAAAGAAGTGACACTCATGGGCTGGGTTCGTACGAAGAGAAGTAACAAAAATGTTTCTTTTATCGCCTTAAACGATGGATCCACGATTACCAATTACCAAATTGTCGCAGATCCAACTATTATTTCAGAGGATATTCTGAAAAAATGTGCAACAGGAGCTTGTCTAAAAGTGACAGGAACTGTGGTGGAATCACAAGGTGCAGGACAAGCTTCAGAGCTAAACGCCATCAGCATCCAAGTTTTGGGAGAAGCAGATCCTGAGAAATATCCACTTCAGCCTAAAAGGCATTCTTTAGAGTTTCTAAGAGAAATTGCTCACCTAAGAATGCGTACAAATACTTTCAGCGCGGTTTTTAGAGTAAGACATGCATTAGCCTTCGCAGTTAATAAATATTTTAATGATAAGGGCTTCTTCTACATCCATACGCCTATCATTACCGCTTCTGATGCAGAAGGTGCAGGAGAAACATTTAAAGTAACGACGCTAGATTTAAAAAACCCTCCTCTTACCAAAGATGGAGACATCGACTACCGTGAAGATTTCTTTGAAAGAGAAGCGAACCTTACGGTCTCAGGACAGCTTGAGGGTGAATTGGCTGCAATGGCTTTATCAGAAATCTATACGTTCGGACCTACCTTCCGTGCAGAGAATTCCAATACAGCGAGACACCTTGCTGAGTTTTGGATGATTGAGCCTGAAATGGCTTTCTATGATGCCGAGGACAACCAAGATCTTGCTGAAGATTTCTTGAAGTACATCATTCAATATGCATTGGATAATTGCGGAAGTGATCTTGAATTCTTGGACAAAAGACTTGCTGAAGAAGAAAAAGGCAAGCCTCAGGATCAGAGAAGTGAAATGGGCTTGGTAGAAAAATTAAAGTTTGTCGCAGAAAATGAGTTTGTGAGATTGACCTATACAGAGGCCATCGACATTCTTCGTAACTCTAAACCAAACAAAAAGAAGAAGTTTGCTTACCTAATCGATGAATGGGGTGCTGATTTACAATCTGAGCACGAGCGGTATTTGGTAGAGAAACATTTCAAAAAGCCAGTTATTCTTACTGATTACCCAAAAGAGATCAAGTCATTCTATATGCGTCAGAATGATGACGGCAAAACTGTCGCAGCCATGGATATTCTTTTCCCTGGAATTGGAGAAATCGTGGGTGGCTCTCAACGAGAAGAAAGACTGGATGTCCTAACTCAACGTATGGAAGAGATGAATATCCCACAAGATGAAATGTGGTGGTATTTAGACACCAGAAGATTTGGCGCTACTCCTCATGCAGGCTTTGGGCTAGGTTTTGAGCGAATGGTCTTATTCGTTACGGGTATGAGTAACATTCGAGATGTCATTGCATTCCCAAGAACCCCAGGTAATGCTGAGTTTTAAAAATTCCATCCCCGGTTTATTCTAAGCTGGGGATTTTTTTATTCATATCACCATCCAATAGGTAATCCAGAATAATATAAATCGATAGATTATAAAACTGGGAATAATAAAAAATCCCAATAAGACACTTCTCCACAAAGACCCAATGTTACTAGCATCATAGGCTTTTCTGATTAAGAAATACATATATAAAATAATCACAAGTAGAAAAGTGATGGAAAGTGTCAACTCATTAAAAAATGAATTAAAGGACATACCTAACACATCTCCAAAGAGCATGATTATCCCTGGTAGTAAAACCAGAACAAATAGAATATAAAACCCATAGAAATACGCCGAACCGGCAAGAAAATCCACCAAGAACAGGTTTTTTCTTTTCCAGAAAAGCAGTTTCAGAAACAAGCCTTGGAGCAAAACCAATACAATCAATAAAAGCTTCCCATTAGAAGATGAAATCCCTTCATATTCCAAAGTAAAGGACTCGAGTGATTTTTGACTTTCTTGAAGATAGGATTCTACTATCGGACGGATTGAATTACTATAGGGAAGATTGTTTAATTGAACATCCAAGGTAGTATTGAATGTGGATATAAAAGGAAAAATGAAATAAACCAGGTTTGCAAAAAAGAAAAGCTGAAGTGGCGAAAGGTATTTTTTCCTTATACCCAAAACAAAACTTTTGGTGAGTTCTCCAGGGTTAGTTAGAAGTAATTTAATCGTTTTAAAAAATTTCCCATCAGCAACAAAAACTGAAGAAATGGCCTCTTCCAAAAAATGATTCAGCTTTTTATCTTCACTTTCAATCCTTTTTTCACCGCAATTAGAGCAATATTTACCCTTGAGTTCTACACCGCATCGTACACAAGAATTAACCTTAGATTCCATCGATATGAATTTATTTTCTATCCATGTTGAATTTAAAATTCAATTCAACCCACTCTTTTTAACTGACTACTTTAATTCTTCTAGCTAAAGGAATACATAATAGACTGAATACGATTGCTAGATAACCCACATAATTGAAGTTGGTCAACTCCCCAGAGGTCGTTTCACCAATAATCAAACCTGCAATTAAAGAAGCTACACCAATCGCCAATTGTTGAACTGCTGAATTAAAACTCAAAAAACTGCCACGATTTTCAGGTTTTGCCGTTCCTGTCACCAATGCCGCTGCAGGCACAAACCTGCCATTGGAAGTTACAAAAAACATGGTACTCACTAAAAGTACATATGGAATGGGAGTTTGTCCCAAATGTGTGATGATCCCAATAGGGATCACATTCAAACTCATGAAAATTGTAAATATTTTTAGCTTACCATACTTATCTGAAAGTTTACCTACCCAAGGGGAAGTAAAAATGGTAAAGGCTCCTCCAGCTATGTAGATGTAGGTCAATTGTACCTCTGAAAAACCAATATTTGAAACTGAATAAGGGCTAAGAAATGGGATGATCATAAATTGACCAAACATCATCATCACAGAAAGACTAATTGCCCGCATTTGATTTTTGTCTTGGAGGACTCTGGATACCACCAAAATCGGATTCGGCCTGATATACCCTTGATCTAAATGCTCCCTTATCGAAGGAATAAATTTTAAAATCATTCCCAAGCTAAGAAATGAAACTCCCGCCAAAATAAAAAAAGGAGTATGCCAGTTGGAAATACTGGCCAAAAACAATCCCAGAGGTACTCCTAGCACAGAAGCAGCTGAAAATGCAGCCATTACCAATCCCATAGCAGCACCTCTTCTTACATTTGGAATTACATCCCCTATAATTGCCAATATCAATGCGGAAGTCAATCCTCCAAACAAGCCAGATAGAACTCGGGAAATCAGTAAAATTGAATAGCTTGGAGACAAAGCACAGGCAAGGGTTGCCAAAGTGAATCCTACATAAACCACCAGCAGGATTTTCTTCCGATCAAATCTATCTAAAAAGAAAGCTCCAAAAAAACTCGAAAAGCCCGCACTGAAAGTATAGGAAGAAACTAACAAGCCAAATTCCCTCGGGCTAATTTCAAAAATCCTCATCAATTGAGGACCTAAGGGCATCATGATAATAAAATCCACCATGTGCACAAAATTGATGAGGGCTAAGGTATAGAGTAAAAGTCTTTCGTTTTTCATCTGAAAAATTAGGTAGGTCAACCCCTAAACTATTGTTTGAATGTTATAACCAATCAGGGAATATCCAATAGACGGTAAGTTTCGGGAATAGCATCAATAATATCTGAAGCAATAAGCCCCTTTCTTTTATCTTTTCCAGCGAACTCACCGGCTAAACCATGATGATAAACACCGCAAATTGCTGCATTTTCAGGACTGTAACCTTGTCCTAAATAAGAAGTAATTATTCCTGTAAGCACATCACCCGAGCCTCCTGTAGCCATATATTTCGTTCCTGAGGAATTAAACAATTGTCTTCCATCCGGAAGAGTGATAACGGTATTAGCACCCTTTAGAACCACAATAAGCTGATGCTTGGCAGAAAATTCTTTTACCTTTTCTAAACGCTGCAAATGATTCTCACTTTCTCCTGCCAATCGCTTAAACTCTCCCAGATGCGGTGTCAAAATAGAATTTTTGGGAACAGATTCTAAAAGTTCTTTTTTTCTAGCAAGTATGTTCAAGCCATCCGCATCAATGACAACTGGCTTCTTGTATTCTCCAAGTATTTGCTTTAACAAATGAGCCTTTCCATCTTGACCCCAGCCAGGACCTATTCCCAATGCATCGTAATAGTCAAGATTCGCAATTAAACCCCAGGTGGCCATGGCTTCAGGTACGGCCGTCTGAATAATATGCCTTTCGGTATCTTCCACATGACATGTCACCAATCCCGATCCAGATCGTAGTGCACTTTTTGCACAAAGGATCAAAGCCCCCATTTTTCCTGGGCTTCCACCTGTAATCAATACTTTGCCATAATCTCCTTTGTAGGAGAACCGGTTAAATTGTGGATGAAGCTGTGGAATATCCTTAGCAGAAATGAAAAACTTTTGGGAAGTAAACTCCTGAAATTCATCTTCTGGAATCCCGATATCAACAACTTCCATTTCCCCAACATACGCTGCATTTTCCGGTAGTAGCAAGCTCAACTTTGGGAAGGCAAAAGTCAAAGTATAATCAGCTTTTACTACTACACTATCTGAAGTAGATTCGGATGGCAAACCACTCGGAATATCAACTGCCACTTTGGGGCCAACCATCGCATTGATCTTGTCAATGATGGGAACAGCACTCTCCCTTAGGTTACCTTTCAATCCCACCCCTAAAAACGCATCTATAAACACAGCGTCATGTGGATTACCAATTTCCTCAAGGCTAAGTTTATGAACTGATTTGGGTAATAGATCCCAATTTAGCTTTGCATCGTGAGAGAGTTTATTTTCATCCTCAAAACAAGGAATGACTGTTACCTGAAATTCGTGGTTTACTAAGATTCGGGCAATGGCTAAACCATCTCCACCATTATTCCCTGCGCCACAAAAAATATACACATGCTCCTTACGAAAGGATTTTTGATGTAGAAACCATTTGGTAAAACCAATGGCTGCCAACTCCATCAACTCATGACTGGATTGACCAGAATTTTCTATATGTTTTTTATCAAGTACTTTGACTTGTTCACCTTCAATAATCTTCAGCATCACTTTTATGTTTTACTAGAATTCAATTGAGTTTTGGGAATTGTTACTAATAAAAGGAAGCCTAGTCCCACCAAGAAGAAGATTCCTAATGATAAAGAACTGTTACGCATACTTCCTGTCAATTGCTCAATTACTCCATAGGAAAATGTACCAATTACAATCGCCAATTTCTCTGTCACATCATAAAAACTAAAATAAGATGCATGTTCCGTAGTCGATTCTGGAATCAGTTTAGAAAAGGTAGACCTAGACAGAGACTGAATCCCTCCCATTACCAGACCAACCACTACTGCAAGAGCAAAGAATTCATACACGGAGTAAACATAATAAGCAGCCCCACAGATAAGAATCCAAATCAAAACCATGATTACCAAGCTCGGTTTATTCCCATACTTTTTTGAGATATAAGCAAAAAAGTAACTTCCTATGATGGCTACAAACTGAATGATCAAAATGGTCAAGATCAATTGATCTCCAGGCAAGCCAAGCTCTTTATCTCCAAAACTTGCAGCTAGATACATCACCGTCTGAACGCCCATGGAATAAAAGAAGAATGAGGCCAAGAACTTATTCATCACGCCAATCTTTCGAACCTCAAAAAACACTTTTCTAATTTCTTTATACCCTTTGGATAAAATTTCTCGGGTCACATTTCTACCATAGGGATTTTTGGGTAATACGTTGAAGGTAATTTGAGCAAATCCAGCCCACCAAATACCTGTAATTAAAAAGGAAAGTCTAGCTGCAATCCCATCATCAGGAATACCGAAAGATGATGGAAACTGAATCATCAATAAATTCACCACCAGAAGAATTACGGATCCTATGTAGCCCAAAGCAAAACCTTTGGCACTTAAAAAGTCATACTCTTTCTCCTCCGATATTTCAGGCAAATAGGCATTATAGAACACAATACTTCCTGCGTACCCAATACTTGCCAGCACACTAGCAATGACACCAAATTCAAGATTACTCCCATCAAAGAAAAATAACCCCACACAGGAAATAGAACCCATATAGGCAAAGAATTTCATAAAACCCAGTTTCTTTCCTGTCGAATCCGCGATTCCAGAAAGCAAGGGAGAAATCAGGGCAATAACTAAAAAAGAGAAGGAAATAGAATAGGAGTATAAGACCGTATTGATCATATCTATTCCAAAGAAACTAACTAAATCCGATCCGTCTGAGGACTTGGTTACGCTGTTATAATAAACAGGGAAAATGGTAGAAGTGATGACAAGGCTATATACCGAATTGGCCCAATCATACATTGCCCAACCGTTTTGGACCTTCTTTTTATTCTTAAGAGTTGCTAGCATGAGTATAAACAAAAAAAGCTACCCCAAATTAAGGGATAGCTTTCTATTTACAGAGTAGTATTTATTAGTTATTTGCCACTTTCCCAACGGAAGCGTAAAGAACTCTTCGGGCATCTGCTTCTCTAAGCTCAGTCTGAACATCAGAGATAGGACCCATTTTTACATCTTTATCCACTTTCAAAGAAATGGTAATTCCTCCACGATCTGCTTCAGGTAGTAAATCTCTTTCCTGGTTTACCCATTGAACAATATCACTTGGATTCATCAACGCATCGTTTGCCTGAATTCTTGGTTCAGAACCATACAAGGCTACGTTTTTTGGCTTTCCAATGAACATGTAAGAGATCAACGTTTTCTTCTGCAATTTCTGAAGCTGGGTAGCTTGAGGAATCTTTTGCTCAACCAATATCTCCTGATCTCTCAACACGGTAGTTACCATGAAGAAGAAAAGAAGCATGAAGATAATATCCGGCAACGCCGACGTTGGGATATTCTCAGAGACTTTATTTTTCTTTCCGAACTTTCCCATATTAATTACTTCCTAGTTTATCTGGTTCTGCAATGGAAATCTGCATCGCAATGCCTTCTTTCCCTTTGTCTATAAGCGCTTGTTCTGCGTCATCTTTACCACCAAGAGCTCTGTACTCATCTGTTGTTAAGTTCGCTCTAGTTGCATAGATATCGAAGTACGCTTTTTTCACCAAGTCAAGGACTTCTAGGTATTTTTCATAGCTAGTACCTCTGTTTGTCTTGATGGAAACAACGGCTTCACTTGGATGATCCGAAGATTCAGGATTTCTTGCTGCTTCTGCTTGAAGAGATGCGGGCAAGGAATTGTAAAGAGCAGCTGCTTCTTCATCCGGAGCTCCGAAGTTCAAAACAAAAGCCTTCACATCTTTGTCTAATCCATCGGCATTTTCTCTGTACTCTCCTTCTACAAGAAGATCATCGTTCGCGTTGACAAGAATGGTGTAAATATTACGCTCATTCTTTTGAATGTCTGGTGGCGGAACGTTAGGATCCACTTTAGGTGGAAGTACGTTCAAAATACCCTTATCTGATGCAATAGTAGTAGTGACGAGAAAGAAGATCAGGAGCAAGAAAGCTATGTCTGCCATAGAACCTGCATTGACCTCCTGGACCATTCTATTTTTCTTTCTAGCCATATTACTTTATCGCTTTATTTAATTCAGTAAATACGATTCCTACCAAGGCAACAATCGCAAGGATGTACGTAGTGATCAACATTCCACCTACCAACTGAGAACTTCCCGGTGTTAGGTTAAAAGGATCAGCTTCAAATTTTGGAAGTACTTCATTACTTGATATTGAATAAGCAATAAAGAACAACACCGCAATGCCTACGATACCTACTACTGTCTTCAACAAGCTTTTTGGATTATCCAAAGACTTGATCAAAGGCATTACAATTGCAACGAATGCTCCAACCGCAATGAGTAAGTAACTACCGTATAATAAAATGTCATAAGTATCCATAATGTAGCTTTCTTTGGGGTTAACTTAATTTATTGAAACGCAAGGTTTTGACGGCTTACTTACCAGTCAATTTGTGCTTCACTAAGATGTCCACCAAAGTAATTGATGCATCTTCCATGTCGTTAACCAAAGAGTCAATTTTTGCAACACAATAGTTGTAGAACAACTGAAGGATAATCGCAACGATCAAACCAGCAACTGTTGTTAAAAGGGCAATTTTAATACCTCCAGCAACCAAAGATGGAGAAATATCACCGGCAGCCTCAATAGAGTCAAATGCACCGATCATACCAATTACTGTACCCATGAAACCCAACATTGGAGCAAGAGAGATAAACAAAGAGATCCAAACTAGACCTTTTTCCAATCTACCCATTTCAACAGAACCGTAAGCAATAATAGATTTCTCTACCATTTCGATACCTTCTGAGTATCTCATTAGTCCTTGAGTAAAAATAGAAGCAACTGGGCCTTTTGTGCCTTTAGTTACATCCTTGGCAGCTTCTACTCCACCTGAAGATAGCGCATCTTCAACTTTTGCCAATAATTTCTTGGTGTTTGTAGTAGAAAGGTTCAAAGTGATGATTCTTTCAAGAGCTACAGCAAGACCTAAGATTAAACAGATCAATACTGGAGTCATGTACAAAGGATCTCCCTCAATAAACTTCTCTTTTACTACTTGGTGGAAGCTTTGCTCCTCTGCGACGATCTCGTCGTCTACAATTGTGGATGATGCAGCAGGTTCTTCTACTACAGGAGCCATTTCTTCTTGAGCTGCAGAATCAGCTTCTGCTTCTTGTGCGTTTGCGAAAACAGGAACAAACATGATACCTGCAAGCATGAACAAAGCGATTAACTTTCTCATAATTTGATTTTTAAATAGACTTTTGATAAAGGTTAAATGGTTTCTTCACTAAAATCGAGTTTTAAAGTTATCATTTTTTAATTTCAAAAAACAATGGACTCTTTTAGATTTTTTGGAAAAATCCCGCTTTCAAACTGAAAACGGAGCAATTTTTACACGAGCGGAATATATTCCTTTGGACTGTAAAAGGTTCTATAATCTCAATACTTTCGGTAATTTCTTTCAAATATCTAGAAAATAAAGCTCAATCCAATCTTTTTAGAGCCTTTGTCTCAAATATTTAAATAGAGATAAAACATCTCTACCTAAACGTTTATAAGCCTTTTAAAACTTTTCGATTTCGTAAGTAAGTTACAAAAAATGATTCGCTATCCATTTCTCAAACAAACTTTCCTAAAATCTTTTAACATTAATTATTCTTTAATCTTCTTATTTCACGTTAAATAAATTTTACACTTCGCCCAAATCTTAATAGTATATCCTGAAACTCTGGCTCTTCTATCTTATTGCTCCGAAATCCAGACTTCAAAATTCACTATGCTTATTCAGGACTAAGGGAAAAAGTCCTAATTTCAATTCTCTACTTTAAACAACAGTAATTTGCTCCGATCTTTATTCTTCTTGTTTTTATTAAGCTTCATTTTATCAGCTTGCCAAAAATCCTCTTCTGAAAATATCAAGAGTTCAGAATTCAGGATGCTGAAGGATAAACTGGAGGATATGGAAGGCAATGCATTTAAGTTGTCCGATTCTGAAGATCAAAAACTAGTGGTGCATTTTTGGGCTACCTGGTGTAAACCTTGTATCGAGGAACTTCCAGCTTTGGAAAAAGCAGAGTTAACCTTAGAGCAAAATAATTTCAGGGTACTCTTAGTATCAGAAGAGACTACAGAAGAAATCAACGATTTTCTGGAGAAAAAGAAAATTGACCTTGAATCCTTTCGATATAAAGAAGCGCTCACAAACCTGAAAATTTATGCCCTCCCCACCACATTTGTATTCAATGAAAAAGGTGAAAAAACTTTTTCCAAAACAGGCAGAATAAATTGGGGTTCAGAAGAAGAGATTCAGGAAATATTAAATCTTCCCAAATGAAGTTACATAAGTCATTTCACCTAGGATTTATCCTTGCTGTTTTATTTTCATGCGCTGAGTCGAAAAAAGAAGATGCTTCTTTAAAAGCAATCCCATTCCCTGATACCGAGCAAACTTCTCTTCCCTATCTTTTTACAGGATCAGATGGGCCGGTGATTTCTTGGGTAAAAAAACTTAATGACTCTACTACTGAGTTGCGATATTCTCAATTGACAGATAATCAATGGCAAGTACCCAAGAAAATTACCCAAGGTTCTGATTGGTTTATCAACTGGGCAGATTTTCCATCCATTACTGAAAACAAGGGTCACTTGATGACTCATTTTCTTCAAAAATCATCCAGAGGAACGTATTCATATGATGTGAAGCTGAACCTATTAAAGAATAATGATTCAAGCTGGAAAATAAATCTACCTCTACATACCGATTCTACTTTCACCGAACATGGGTTTGTCTCTGCTGTACCTTATAGTACCGATTCCTTTTTTATCACTTGGCTAGACGGAAGAAACACTGGAATGTCGGAAGGGCATGATCATGATGAACATGGAGGAGGCGCTATGTCGATTCGAGCAGCTACAGTTCATTTGGATGGAAGCATTACCGATGAAGTTGAGTTAGATTCCAGGACCTGCGATTGCTGTCAAACTACCACTGCCATCACCGAGAATGGACCTATCGTGGTATATCGAGATCGATCTGATTCAGAAGTTCGGGACATTTATATCACACGATTAGTTGATGGCCATTGGGCCACACCTAAACCGGTTCATTCAGACGGCTGGGAAATCAATGGATGTCCAGTAAACGGTCCCAAAGTAGATGCAAAAGGTAAAACTGTGGTTGTAGCCTGGTTTACCGGAGTAAATAATGAACCCAAAGTAAAGGTAGCCTTTTCAAGAAACGCTGGGGAATCTTTTAGCGCGCCAATCCAAGTCAGTGGCTCAGATGCATTAGGAAGAGTGGATGTAGCACTTTTGGATGATCACTCAGCAATCCTAACCTGGATGGAAACTGAAGGAGAGGAAACTTATTTTAAAGCTGCAAAAGTTACCGATGGAGGAATGGGCAATCCTATTCAGATCACTCCAATAGATCCTGCCCGCAAGAGCGGCTTCCCTCAAATGGAAATTTTTAAAGAGAACATCTACTTTGCCTGGACGGAAGTTATTGGAGATCAAAATCAGGTGAAGACTGCTAGTCTAGCAAAAACGGCTTTTTAATAAAGGGTTTGATACATAAAAAGATCTATTCTCTCAGAATCCCAACTCCTAAGTTTGACAAATTGAAATAAGAGAGCCATGCCGCACGACCTCTCGCGAATCTCCCTACAGTGAACTTTACTTCTTGGGCTAAGAAGCAAAAAGCCCTTTCGCTAGGCGAAAAGGCTTGTTTTGCAGAGAGGAAGGGATTGGCTTCGCCTTTCCCAAAGGGGAGGTGGGCTGCAACCCAAGCCTACTCACTTCATTCGTTTTGGTCTTTTTGCTCATTAGCCACTCAAGCAAGCTTGACGGCTAAAAAGCAAAAAGCCCTTTCGCTAGGCGAAAAGGCTTGTTTTGCAGAGAGGAAGGGATTCGAACCCTCGATACCCTCACGGGTATACACGCTTTCCAGGCGTGCTCCTTCAACCACTCGGACACCTCTCTGTAGGATTAATCTAGACTTGCCTTTGCAAATCGGAGTGCAAAGAAAAATATTATTAAATCCGTTTCCAAGACTTACTTGAAAAAATCCTGATTTTAACTTTTAGGCTGTCATTTCACCGGCCATAGGCACGACCAATTTCTTTTTGACTTCTTCTGTAGATTGATGTTGACCCAGCAAAAAGATCAGTTTTGTTACGGCAGCTTCTGTGGTCATATCTGTTCCACTGATCACTCCCACATTAAGCAGCTCTTTACTGGTTTCATACCTCCCCTGGATCACTCGACCCCCATTACATTGAGAAACATTCAAAATGATTAATCCTTTCTTCACAGCTTTGGCCAAAGACTCCATAAACCAACCCTCACTGGGAGAGTTTCCTGATCCATAGGTCTCCAAAACAACTCCTCGAAGCCCTTTTATCGCAAAGCAGGCATCCATAATATCCGCTGTAATGCCTGGGAAAAGCTTAAGAACCATCACACGATTGTCAAGCTTGTTGATATAAACCAACTCCTCTTGTGGCTGATAAGGTCGAATAGCAGCGGTATTGTAATCAATGACAATTCCTGCCTCAGCCAGAGGAGGGAAGTTCTCTGACTCAAATGCATCAAAATGGACTGACTGTACTTTTTTGGATCTATTTCCACGCAAAAGCATATGATTAAAGAAAATACATACTTCAGGAACAATCGGCTTACCATTAATTTTTGCAGTAGCGATCTCTAAAGAGGTCATCAAATTTTCCCTTGCATCTGAACGCATAGCAGAAATGGGCAGCTGTGCTCCCGTAAAGATCACCGGCTTATTCAATCCCTGTAGCATATAACTCATCATGGATGCAGAATATGCCATCGTATCCGTACCATGCAATACCACAAATCCATCGTAGCTATCATAGTTTTCATAGACGATATAAGCCATGTCCTTCCAGTGACTCATGGACACATTGGATGAATCAATAGGTTCGGGAAATGAAATCACGGTAATCGCAATATTCATATTCGAGAGAATAGGTATTTTCTCCAGAATCTGACCAAAATTAAACGGGACAAGAGAACCTGAATCATCATATGCCATCCCTAAAGTTCCTCCCGTATAAATAATCAATACCGATGAGGTTTTGCTTGTGCGAAGCCCTGTATTTAATCTTACTATCTTATAATTCATTGCTCAAGCTCCCTGAATAAGTTCAATGCATTCAATTTCGTTTTTTTCGCCACCTCTTCCTTCGAAATCGACAGGTAATCTCCGATTTTCTCTGCGATAAGTGGCAAGTAAGCCGGTGAGTTTCTTTTCCCTCTATTGGGAACAGGCGCCAAATAGGGCGCATCTGTTTCCAAAACTAGACTCTCTAAACCAATCTCTGGAATTACTTTATCTAAACCTCCATTTTTAAAGGTAGCAACTCCTCCAATTCCTAACAGGAATCCAAGGTCTATAATTTCATTTGCCTGACTTACTGATCCGGTGAAACAGTGGAAAATGCCTTTTAAGTTTCCATCCTGTTCCTCTTTGATAATTTCAATGGTTTCATCCATCGATTCTCTACAATGCAAAACAATAGGAAGTTCCATTTTCTTTGCCCAGGAAATCTGAATTTTCAATGCTTCCTTTTGTTGTTCGAAAAAAGTTTTATCCCAATAAAGATCCAAGCCAATCTCTCCAACTGCAGCAAATGGACGCTTATTTAACCAGTCTTCCATCACGCGGAGTTGCTCATGAAAATCCTCCTTCACATCACATGGGTGTAATCCCATCATCGGAATACACAAATCAGGGTACTTTTGCTCACACTCCAGCATGGCATCTATCGTTTCCACATCCACATTGGGCATATAGACACGTTCGATTCCAGCATTTCGGATATCCTCTATCACCTGATCCCTGTCAGCATCAAATTTCTTAGAGTAAATATGGGCATGTGTTTCTATTAGGTTCATGGGTATTGTCTCGATTTCCACGTGATTTTGGAAGGCCAAAAATAATAAAGAATAGTAAGTGTGCTTGCAAGCAAATAATAAAAATCATATAAAAGTAGCCAAGCCCAGAAAAGTCTCCTTCCGGCTCTCTTGGAAACTTGAATTAAAAACAAGGATTGTAGAAGAATCTTTACTACCCAAATGGAAAGCCCAAAGGCAATATTCTGAACAAATAAGTAGGTAATTGCAATGAAAAATAAGAGATGGGTACCCAAGGCTAGTTTCCATCCCAAAGGCAAAGTCAATACACCTTTCATCCATCGCGTACGTTGACTCAAAAGGCCCTTCCAGGAATTCTCCTCTTTGGTAAAAACAAGCATATTAGGACTTACTTGCTGATGCACCTCATAGCCCGAATCCTTTATTAATCTGGCGATTTCCAAATCCTCTGTTAAAGTTGGTGGAATGCCGGGAAAACCTCCCGAAGTCAAATATGCCTCTCTGGAAATAACCATATTGTTGCCTAGTCCAGTGGTGTGTCCACCCCAATCCGACACAATCTTGATGATTCCTAGGGTGTTCCACCAATCCAATTTTTGAAATTCTCCCAATAAGGATTGGGGTACCACCTCTGTGACTCCATTGAGAACCCCCGTGTTTTTGCCCATGCTTTGGACACCTTCTAAAATCCAATTAGGGTTTACTTGGCAATCCGAATCAGTAAAAAACAAATAATCCCCTTGAGCCTTTTCTCCCATCCATGCCAAAGCATTAGCTTTTCCATTTAAATGAGCTTTTCTGACAGTTTGAGTATCCAAAACAAAAAGCTGACGATTACCCTCTTGGGCACACCATTTTTCTAAGATCATATTAGTCTGATCCGTACTTTCATCATCGGCCAGGAGGAATTCTATTTTCTCTTGGGGGTACTGAAGCTTTTCAAGGGATGCCAGTAGTGAAGGCAAGGTTTTCTCTTCATTTCTAGAAGATATTAACACAGAAACTTTTGGCAATACCTTGGGTGTAGCAGATGAAAAATTCACCCAAAAAAGCTTTGCCCGTAAGAGCAATATCACATACTGAACAGGGAGTAATCCTGCCAGAATGATTGCAAAAAAGATTATGGTAGTATCGCTGTCCTCCACCCCTTTTCTTGAATAAAGTCTAAATACGCCGGTAAAATTTCTGGTAAATTATGCCGCGTTTTTTCCTGGTCGTGAAATAATACCACTGATCCAGCCCTCGTATTTTTCACGGTCTCTTCCAATATCGTATGGGTCTGGAGACTCAAATCATAATCCCCACTCAAAACACTCCACATGATAATTTTTTTTGACTCCGCTACTTTTGAAGCTTGTGATGGGCCGATTAACCCATAGGGAGGGCGAAACAGATGCGTTTGAGTCTGGAGTACTTCCTGAATGATACGATCACAGTCTTGAATGTCTTTCAGATAAGCCTCTTTACCTGTCTTCCAACCATTGAAATGATGAAAGGTATGGTTCCCTATCTGATGCCCAGCTTTCAAAACCTCAGTAGCCAATTCCGGATGCTTTTTGATATTATCCCCTACCATAAAGAAACTTGCTTTCATTTCTCTTTTGGCAAGCTCATTCAAAACAAAATCTGTGATTCCAGGCACAGGACCATCGTCAAAGGTGAGAAACACCTCATTTGAATTGCTTTCCATATCCCAAATCCGATTTGGAAAAAGTTTCTGTACGGGCTTTGGAACGGTATGAAAAACCATGGCTATCGAACGCTAATGCTCAGCAAAGTCAAATCGTCTCTCAGCGGAATATCTTCAGAAAACGCTCTCATTTCTTTAAAGAATTCACGATGAAAATCATCTGGATCTACACATAGATGCTCGTCCACAAACTTCTCTAATCTTTCTTCCCCATATTCCTCTTCCTCCTTATTGAGCGCTTCAGTCAATCCATCAGTATACAAGTGAATGGTGAATTGATTTAAGTTTTCCCGGACTCCCACTTCAATAAAAGGAAGCTCCTCAAATGCCCCCAAAATAGTGGTTCCTGCATCCAGTTGCTCACTTTCCTTTTTCTCATCGAAACATAGAATCGGAGGATTGTGGCCTGCATTTACATAATGGAGCTTCTTGGTTTTGAAATTATAATACCCCAGAAAGAAAGTGATAAATCGCTCTCCTTTTGTGTTTTCAAAAAGTGTAAAATTCAGTTGATTGACTATCATTTTCAAATCAGCATCACTTCGAAGCAGGGTTCGTAAGGTGGCTTGAAAATTTGACATCAATAAGGCTGCAGAAAACCCTTTTCCTGACACATCCGCGATACAGAAAAACACCTCATCTTCTGTTCGTTGGATTAAATCATAATAATCTCCACCCACCATGCTGTGTGGGAAATAGGTGACTTTAGCTTTTAAATCCTCGGTATCTGGCAGTTCTGCCGGAAACAGCATCTGCTGCACCTGGCTAGCAATCGCAATCTCTCTATTTAAAACCTCTTGTTGTAATTGCTTTCTTGCAAAGCGTTTATTCTCCAAAGCAACAACCAAAATATTGGTCAATGCCTCTGTGAAATCTAAATCTAAACTTTGGTCGAGATCTTTCCTTTTCAAAAACAAAATAGCCAGCATCTTATCTTTGTGATAAACTGGAAGGTAGGTCTCTAATTCCCTAAAAGAGAATTCATCAGCAAGCTCTATTCGAAGCTGTCCGGAGGATTTTTCATCTTGAATATCATCAAGAGGAATTAGCTGAGGCACTTTTGCTTTGACTCCATGAGAAATCATTTTCTCAAAAGCCCCATCCTTCGCCAGATATAAGACCAATGCTTTAATATTCAAATGCACCAAACAGGTAAACTTGAAAATATTGCTCAAAACTACCTCAGACTGATTCTCATTAATCGCCTGAGTGATTTCCAATAAAGCCTTTAGCTCTAACTCTTTACGTTGATATTTAAAAGTTTCTGTATCCAATGATTAAATCGTGTTATGAGCCATAAGCCCCTTTTTAGTCGCTAGAAAATATAATTTACTGCCTTCCTCCTGGATGTTCACCTGATAAAAGCATTCCTCATCCGGACTTTTCAGGCATTTTATCAAGCCCCGCTTGTACAAGCTTTCTAGTGACTCTAGAATTACCTTTTCCTCCCAACCCAATGTCTCTTGTAAGTATTGAAAGGGTTGCACAAAGTACAATTCATCCATCAAATCAAATTCCCGGTCTGTCATGTTTTTTCAATCTTTGATAATGCGAGATTCTTTCTGCCTTTCCAACTGTACTTCCCTCGAATCAACCCAATCCCAATTCCAAGCACATAAAATGGATGAATAAATGAAGTCAAGATTAGGTTACTCAAAGATAAGGGAGTATTCAGACTTCTTGTAATCCTTCCGAAAGCTAGTGCTTCTCCCACAATTTTAATTCCCCAGACCGCAAGAAATATCATGCCCCCTTCCCAATCTAAAGTCAGCAATACAAAAGAGGATATCCAGAATAACTGCATCAAAAACGGTAGGAAAGCAGACAAAATATGAAAGCTTGACTCATGCGCTTTCCATTTTCCTGCCCATCGAATTCGTTGGTTAAACAATGAGCTCCAATTTGACTCTGCTTGGGTTTTCACCAAAGACTGCTGAAACGGCAGGTATTGAATTGCCTCAGGGCCAAAATGTGAAACCATCTTTTTAAGCAAAAACTCATCGTCTCCAGACCAATATTTTTCATTTCCAGAATAACCATTTACCTTTTCAAAAGCAGTTTTTCTATACATCATATTCGCCGCACTGCACATGATTGGCCTCTCTTTTTGTATCGCAAAATTGCTGACCATCAATATGCTCAACCAGTCTATTTTTTGAAATTTAGACAGGAATTGCTCATTTTCTTCACAGAGAACTGGACCGGCAACCAGCTGAATTTTAGGATCACTAAAGGGAGCCATTAAGGTTTCTAACCAATCCTGAGGCCAGTTACAATCAGCATCAGTACAGAGAATCAATTCTCCGGAAGCAATAGAAACCGCTTGAGAAATGGCAGTTTTCTTACCAACTCCCACCCCTCTGAGAATTTTCACATGCTCTTCCCCTTCTAATTCAGCAGTTAGGAGATCAAAAGTTTGATCTTCACTATGATCATCTACCAATATCACTTCTAAATAGGGATAGTCCAGATTTCTTATTTGCGACACTAGGGAGGGAACTCTAAGAGCTTCATTGCGACAAGCAATTACTAAACTGATAGGAATTTTTGACTTTGGGAGTTCAAGACTTTTTACCGCTTTAGGCCAAGTCCTAGCCATCAACCAAAGTAGCAGGCAGTAACAGAGAATTCCTATCAGGTAAAATTTTAGCATCTTTTGGGCTAACTTGCGAAGGTGAGTAAAGAAGTGAAAAATCCCACGAAGGAAAAAATAATTTTAGGCATAGACCCTGGTACCAATGTGATGGGCTATGGTTTGATCAAGACTGAAGGCAAAAAATACGAGCTGCTTCAATATGGTGTGATCCATTTGAAAAAATATGGGACTCACGAACTGAAATTGAAGAAGATTTTTGAGAGAATTTCTGGAATAATTGAGGAATTCTTACCCGATTCGGTTGCTTTGGAAGCACCTTTCTACGGAGTAAACGTACAATCCATGCTCAAATTAGGAAGAGCGCAGGGAGTAGCCATGGCAGCTGCTTTAGCCAGAGAAATACCGATCACCGAATATTCCCCTAAGAAGGTCAAGCAATCTGTGACTGGAAATGGGAATGCTTCCAAAGAACAGGTAGCAGCCATGCTACAAACTTTATTTGATTTGAAAGAGCTCCCCAAAATGCTGGATGCAACCGATGCTTTGGCTGTAGCCTTATGTCATCATTTTCATGAAGGCCGTGTACAGACAAGAGGAAGAAGTAAGGGCTGGAAATCATTCATTGAAGACAATCCAGACAGAGTGAAAAAATAAAAACCTGACTTTCGCCAGGCTTTCACATTGTGGTAAAATTTTTATTTAAAGGTCTAAACCTAGTGACAGTTTAAACACTCTGTTTTTCACATCTGTATCAAAATAATTCAGGTCTGACAATCCCAAATCGTAACTAGCCTGCAAGTTAAGTCCTAAAGGTAAATTCACTCCAAGACCTAATACAGCGCCAATATCATATCCTTTGATCACTTCTGTACTTGAATCTGAGGTATTTCCTAATTCATAATCTCTAGAGATCAAAACCGAGGCTTGAGGACCTGCAAAGACATTGACAATAGGCAAAATATTCACTCTAACTAGAACTGGAACGTCTATGTAATTCACTTTTTCTGTGATATCATCACCACTTGCAGCGTCCATTCCTGTATATCCTTTTTGAGTAAACTGAATCCCAGGTTCAATGGCAACCACTGGAGCATCAATTTTATAATATGCTCCCACATGAAAACCATGCTTGCTATCAAAATTAGTATCAGAGAAATTCGATGAGTTATACCCAGCTCTCACTCCAAATTGGGCTTGGGCCGTAGAGATTAGCCCAATCGAAAAGATTAAAAACAACAACTTTTTCATGTGTCCTGTTAAATTTATTTGGTTTGATTTATAATGCCTTTTTCTAAAAAGAACCTATTTAATGCGAATTTAAACCTAAAAGATTAAATATTTTAATACACAAACAGGGAATAATTAGCTATTAGGCTGATATCAATACAAGTCAAATGCCAAAGAAAGCTTCAGCACCTTATTTCTTTTATCTGGATAATAGTCTCCCAAATCTGTTTTAGCGATATCAAAACTGACTTGGAAATTAACGCCATAAGGAAAACTAACGCCTATTCCCCCTACTCCTCCAAATTCTGTTTTTGGGAAAGCTTCTGAATTGGTATCCACATCTCCTTCAAATTCATATTTCCTAGAAATCAAAAATGAAGCCTGTGGCCCGACAAATAAATGAACTTCTGGAAGAAAATTGATTCTGAAAAGCAGTGGTGCATCCACGTAATTGAGCCTCTCCGTGATGACTTTACCTGTTTGCCCATCGTTTCTCTTCGATCCTCTCTGAGCAAACTGAACCCCAGGTTCGATGGAAATAAAGCCTAACTCAGCCCGATAATAAACTCCCCCGTGTATCCCGAGCATGGCTTTGTAATTAGAATTGGTAAAGTTTCCCGAACTCATCCCTGCTCTAATACCAGCTTGTCCAAAACTCTCTAAAGAAAGGATTGAGAATATAATTAGGGGTAAAAAATACTTCATCTGCCTTTATTTTAACGCTATTCTATAAAAGACTTGCTTTCGATTGTTAAATTGAGGTTTAAAATCAATTGTTCGTAAAAGTATATCAGTAAGCTATATTTTTTCAATCAATCTTTGAATCTAACAGAAGCTTTTTGAAAAAAATGATTTTTAGCAACTTTATTTAGTAAGATACTATGGAAAATTTTCTTGGAATATTTGACAAATTCCCCTTTCTAAGCGACAACGCTAAGGCCGGTTTTTTGAGTAATCTGGAAGAGGTGAAATTTGAAAAGGGGGAATTACTGGAACAAAAAGGGAAGGTCAGTGAGTACCTTTATTATTTTTTGACAGGATCTGCCCGTAGTTATTACACCCGAGAAAATCGTGACATCACTGTTTCTTTTACTCTAGATGGAGAGTTCGTTACAGCCATGCATTCTTTCATTACCCGGAAACCTTCTTATGAAAATATAGAAACTCTTGAAAAGAGCATTGCCTATAGAATTTCGCATGACACCTTGTTAAATATGTTTGAAAATCATCCTGAAACAGAAAGGGCTTACCGGATGATTCTGGAAGAATATTACATTGTTTTAGAGGAGCAACAGATATTTTCAAAATTTAAATCAGCTCGAGAACGCTACCTTGAACTGATGGAGTATAGACCTAAAGTGATACAGAAAGCATCTGTTGGGCATATAGCCTCTTATCTGGATATGAGTATAGAAACACTAAGCCGGATCCGCGCAAAAATCTGATTTGTTGATTTTTATCAATAGTATTTTTTCTGAAGACCGGCAATCTTTGAGGTTCATAGTTTTGAATAAAACCCAATCAAGCCATGGTCAGGATAAATCTCTTTTTCTCAGTTCTTTTTTTGTTTTGCTTAGCTAGCTGCTCAAGTAGTTCTAACGAGCAATCATTTGACTCCTCAAAGCTTCCTCGAGCAAGCCAAGAGCAAGTAGACAAATTGGTTGAAGACTTTATTATGGTTGAGGATGGAGGTACCATTACCATAGCACCTCTCTTCTATGAGCTAAAGACACAATTGATTCTTGACAATAAGAAAAACATCAAAATCATTGGCTCAGGAATGGAGGAATCTGTGCTATCCTTTAGAGGCCTTAATAGCGGCGGAGAGGGAGTTAAAATTGTAGGGAACAATATTTTACTTGAGAAATTCAGTATTGAAGATGCTCCCGGTGATGGTGTAAAAGCGCAGCATACGGATGGGATAACTTTCAGGGAAATAAATGTAACCTGGACAAATGGAGATAAATCCAAAAACGGAACATATGCCATTTACCCTGTTCAATGCAAAAATGTAGTGATAGACAATTGCATCGCTTCTCATTCCAAAGACGCTGGCATTTACGTAGGTCAATCTGAGAACATCATTGTAAAAAACTCGCTTGCTTTCGGAAATGTGGCAGGTATAGAAATTGAAAATTGTGACAATGCGGAAGTATTCAATAACGTCGCTAGAGATAATTCGGGAGGAATTCTAGTTTTTAATCTACCTGGCTTACCAAAAGCCGACGGACGTGGAACTAAGATATATGATAACGAAATCATCGAAAACAATCATGAAAACTTTGCCACTCCATTAGGCGAAGGACCTAATGGAAATACGGTTACGATGATCCCTCCAGGATCTGGAATTGTGCTACTCGCAGCAAAAGAAGTAGAGATTTTCAATAACAACATCGTAGGTAATAAAACGACTGGTGTTGCAATTGCGAGCTACCAAATTACCGGTTTCCCATCAGAGGCACCTAACTGGTCACCATACAGCAGAGATGTATACATTCATGGAAATCACTACGAAAGAACACTGAAAATACCTGATTTATCCAGAGAACTAGGTCAATTGATATCAGTCTATAATGCCCATGGCAAAGGAAAAACCCAAGACATTGTTTATGATGGTATTTGGGACACTTCCATCAGCGAAAAGATAGAGACGAATCCAATGAAGATTTGTATTCAAGAAGAAGGAATAGAGAATATGCATTTTACTCGTTTTTACTTGATGGATGGAGATGAGAACATTCAGGCTTTCAAAGATTACGAACTCTTTCAAAACTGTCAGGTGAGCGTTTCAACAGATGTTTCAAGTTTGGCTTCCCTTTAAAAAGATGAGTATCCAAAGTTATATTTTCAGAGCAATCCCCTTCATCTTGGCAATACAACTTGCTGGTTGTAACAACTCATCTGTTCAGGATGCAACCCAGAAATCTGAACCATTACCTGAAGAAATTGCAGATGGAAATTTGCCCTACAAAAAACTTTCCACCTATCAATTCTTCCAAGGGGAGCTTGCCAACTTAAATCCAAGGGAAGAAGTAATCCCTTATGAGCCTGCATCCTCTTTATTTACTGACTATGCGCTCAAAAAACGCTTTATCAAGATCCCTTCTGGTCAGAAAGCTGGAATCTCTGAAGGAGAACTCCAATACCCAATAGGGACTATTTTAATCAAGAATTTTTACTTTACTGAGGATCTTCGAGACCAGACGAGTAAGCAAAGGATTATAGAAACCCGGTTGTTGATTCTAGAGGAAAATGGCTGGGAGGCCTTTCCATACATTTGGAATGAGGAACAGACGGAAGCAGTATTGAAAGTAGTGGGTGGAGAAAAAACGGTGAAGTTCACTGATTTAAAGGGAGAAGATCAAGTGATCAATTACCTGATCCCAAACAAAAATCAATGCAAGACCTGCCACAATAAATCAGAGGTTTTAGCTCCAATAGGGGCTCAAATCAAGCATTTGAATCATGATTTAAACTATCAAGACACTACATTAAATCAATTGGCGCATTGGCAAGAGTCCGGAATTCTAGAGGGATTTGAAGGTAAAGAAACTTACCCATCAATGATCAATTATCAGGATGAATCACAAGCCTTGTCTAAGAGGGCGATGGCTTACCTTGATGTCAATTGCTCTCATTGTCACAGCGCCGAGGGACCTGCAAGTACTTCTGGACTATTTTTAACTTTTGATCAAGAGGATCAGATGAAATTAGGGGTTATGAAAACTCCTGTTGCTGCTGGAAATGGAGCTGGAAGTTTTGATTATGACATTGTCCCAGGAAAGGCAGATGAATCGATCATTACTCACCGTATGAATTCCACCGAAGTGGGTATTGCGATGCCAGAACTTGGAAGAACTACAGTGCACATAGAAGGCGTGCAACTAATCAAAGACTGGATTAATAGTATGAATTAGAACTCGAGTTTACAAAAATCGAGAGTTTAACTAAAGGTTCGGAAAGTGTGTCAATCCGAGAAATGTCAAGAACGCTTCGACTTCTTACTTATATCAGTCAGGCGTTCAGAGTGATTTTTATTGGCACTCCTACATAAAAAAAACACCTCTGCTTTATCTCAGAGGTGTTTTTGTTTTTTGCTTAAATTTAGAAAGTATATCCAGCAGATAATTTAAATCCTCTGTTATACACATCCGCATCACTGTCCTTGAAAATCGGAGTAAAGCCGTAATCGTAAGACGCTTGTACGTTAAATCCTTTTGGTAAATTATAACCAACACCCAGTACAAGACCTAAGTCGGTCTCTTTGATGGCATCAGAATCATAGGAAATAGTGTTTCCAAAGAAATCTCCTTCAAACTTCGAATTCATTAAGAAAGAAATCTGTGGTCCAGCAAAGATGTTGATCCCTTCTGAAGGGTACATTCTGAAAAGCACTGGAATATCCAAGTAATTCAAAATCGCTCTACTGTCTGCAAAGTCATCGTTTTGAGTTCCTTTGACAGAATAATATAATCCCGGTTCCAAAGAAAGACGTTCTGTCATAAACAGCATCGTATATCCACCTACATGGAATCCTACACGATTGGTATAATCATTTTCAGAAACATCACTACCTCCGAAGTTGAAAAGGCTGGCTCCACCTCGGACTCCAAATCCTCCTAATTTTTCTGATTGTGCTTGAGATGCTGAAATTCCAATGAATCCTAGGGCGATAATTAGCAATAGCTTTTTCATGTTTTCAATTTTGGTTTCCCCTCAATTGAAACTAAGTCAATGCCAAAAAATCCTAGAAAAGTGGTTTTGATTAATTTTTAGCTGATTACTTTCTTATCCACGTAATCAGAATTCAGTAGTCCAAGGGCCCCCATATATTTCAGATCAAAAGTTAGAGAATCTCCCACTTTATAATTTTGAAGATTCTTCCCAAGATTGATAATGATCATATCAGAGCTAGCTCCCAAAATCTCAATTCCCTGATCTTTTGGAATCAAATATTTTGGATCCACATCTAATAAACCTATGTCCAAAATAGCCCGGAAAGAACTTTGCCCATACAACTCTGTATCTATTTCAGCTGTCTCTCCTTGTGGGTTATTTGCCAGATTACCAACGGGTAACATAGGTTTCTCTTGCATTTCCACAATTTCTGTGTGAAGCACAAAAACATCTCCTTGCATTCCCTCTATCAACTTCTCTTCAAAAAGGTCCAAGCCAAAATACAAGGTTTCACCAACACGGAAATGATTAATTCCCAATGGTAATTGATGAGTCAACATCAAGGGTATAGTCACAGAAGTACCGGCAGAAACCCAAGGTATTTTTTTATTGAATTTAAGCTCAATGATTTGCTTGTAGAGAGAAAGCTGAATCAATTTATCTGTAGATGGCATTACCCCATTCAGGCAGTTGAGATTCGTCCCTAAACCGATGACTTCAATATTTGGCAACTGGAAAATTTGGGAATAAAATTCCACTAACTGTTCCCCCATCACTCCTTCTCTCAGGTCACCGGTCTCCACCATAATGATGATTTTGTGCTTCTTTTTCTGAAGCACAGCTTCTTCGCTAATCCAATGAATTGTATTTAACTCACTGTTTAAGCTGACATCTGCAAACTCCACCATTTTACCCACATTTCTTTTGGAAACGGGCTTGATATAGACTGTTTGTACAGATGGTTTAATCTTTTTGACCATGGCTAGATTGCTGATCCTAGAATCATGAATCTCCCGCACTCCCAGGTTTATCAACTCCTGCAGATACATTCTATTTCCACAAAGTAATTTGGAAACAACGCCCCAGGATATTTTTTGTGAATCAAAAAGTTCTTTCAAAAACTCAAAATTCTCTTTGAGTTTCGTACGGTGTAAAGTCAGTAAAGCCATTTTATTTGGTCAATCTCATTTCGAGATATTTGTTGGTAAAACCGAGTCTTTCGTAAAGTTTCCTAGCAGGGTTATCAGGTTCTACGTGAAGTGCCACAGCACCACTTGCCATGTTTATGGCTGTAGTCATGATTTTCCCTCCGATTCCTTTTCCACGTTGTTTCTCATCAACGGCAATATAAACTAATATATTCTCCGGAATATAACCAGACATTCCCGTCTTGTTCATCACTAATGCACCCACGATTTCGCCTTTTTCTCTAGCTAGCACCACATATCCTCCCCCATGTAATCCTTGGTCAAGGGCATAATCCAAGCATTTCATAATGTCATCTTTTGGATCACCATACTTTCCCAGGTGGTGGAAAAGAAAATCTGCTATTTCATTTTTTTGTAGGAAGGTCGCGGAATCAATCGCGGATAAAGTTTCGAGCTTGATCATATAGATTTTAACTTAGAACTAGTTTCTTTTTGAATTTTTATAACTGACACAAAAGCCAGCAAGGAGACTGTCAAACCAAATAAATTGGCATCAAGTCCAAAAGGCAATGCTATTTCAGAAATGGTCAAGCCTGCAGTGACGGCTCCTCCGGCAATCATAGAAACTACCGCGGCAGTCCCATTGTTTTGATGAAAGAACAAGCCGCCTATGACAGGGACTAATAGACCAGAGACCATAAATGCATAACTATAAAGCATGAGGCTCAAAACCTCCGTCATTTGCATCGCAATCAAAATTGCTACTCCTCCAATCACCAAAGTCAAGACCTGGCTGACTCTCATTTCTTCTTTGAGGGTTTTTCCTTTCAAAAACTTCCCCAATAAATCTGTTGTCATATTACCAGAAGCTGCCATTAGGCAAGAATCCGCTGTAGACAACACTGCGGAAAAATAGGCTGACATCATCAATCCTAAAATCCCCGCCGGTAATATTTGGCTTAGCAATACAGGAAGGCCCATTTCTGGATCCATTCCTAAATCAAAGCCTTCCAGAACTCCTTGTTCCACGGCTACCCTGGAAAGTAAGCCTAAGGATACTCCTAGAAATGCCATGATGGGCCATTCAAAGAGACCGGCAATAAACCATGCCTTCTTTGCTGACTTGACATCCCTTGCAGCAAAGATCCTTTGGTACAAAGTCATACCTACAAACCAAATTGGGATGATAGTAATTCCCCAATTTGCTAAATCTTGCCATGTTAAGTTACTAAATGAAAAGAAAGAAGCCGGTAAAGTTTCAGAAATACCACTCCAACCACCTACAAAATTGTAAGCCATGGGCACTCCTATAAACATCAAACCTAGCATCAAAATGATCCATTGAACAGTATCTGTATAGATCACGGCTTTAAGACCTCCCAATACAGTATAAATGACGGCAATCCCACCCATAATCAATAAGGCAACATCTAGATCCAAAGCTTCGAAAGTTCCAGAGGCAAGCTTAGCCCCAGCTAATAATTGGGAGGAGGTAAATCCTAAATAGCCCAAGAAACAAATGATGGCTGAAACTCTTGCTGCATTGGAGTTATACAAATGCCCCATGATTTGGGGGAAAGTAAAAAATTTGGCAAAAGCGGGATCTGCTTTTACTCTTGGAATCAATAATACGGCTGCCAACCATGCTCCAAGAAGTCCAGTAAAAAGCATCCAGGAACCTGAAATCCCCATGGCGAAACCTAAGCCTCCTAATCCGATTGAAAATCCTCCACCTACATCTGTAGCAACAACAGATAGCCCAATATGCCAGCTACCTATGCTTCTTCCGCCAACATAATAATCCTCCTGACCTGTGTTCTTTTTCATATAAAAAAATCCTACACCCAGCATCGCTATCATGTAGGCCAAAAAGATCCCCAGATCTATCCAACTCATACCTATTTTTTATTTGTAATAAATTCATTCTAAATTATAACTTTTCAAAGTTATGCTTTAATGCTTAATTAAGCGAATTTTAAGTATTTTAATGTAAAAATTAGTCAAACAGTGCAAAATAATACTTAATTAATATAATTTTTTAGATTTAAGAAAAGCAGGATTAGAATGAGTCAAAATCCCTTCATACCCTACTTTTTAAGTCCAAAACTTACCTACTAATTGGTAAAATCACTTTAATACCAACTATTGGTTTGAGAAATGGTTTTAGGCAGACTTTATTTCTTTATTTTTTCGGTTTCATCTTTTACAAAATACTTGACATAAATCAAGACTATAATTGGAACGAATACCAAACCACTAACAAAGTTCAATAAGGAAACCCAATCGGTTAACTCGATTCCACCTTTTGAAATCAAAACAAGATCACCCAAGGGACCATTTGAAAAAATGGTATTGTAAACAAAATTCCATCCCAGATGAAGCCCAAATGGTAGCAGGATCGATTTCGTTTTTGAGAAAGCCAAAGCCCATGCGTAGCCCATTAATCCAGTACCGATAAAAACTAGAATCATTGCCATCAAATTCCCTAAAACGCCGAATGAGAACCAATGATAAATTCCAAAAGCGATTGCGGAAATTAAAACACTTTTTGCTGAGCCTATTTTTTGGATTAGAATATATAATAATGCTCCTCGAAAAATCAATTCTTCTGTTAATACTGATTTAAAATCCCACCAAAATGATTCTAAAATAATACCGCCAGTAATATCTTTATTCAATATCCAAGTAGAGGATTTAAGATATGATTCTAAAAATTGAACAAGAATGCAGAGTATTCCAGTGATTAAAAACCCGATTAAGAATTGATTTAATCTTTTGCCAATTGGAAGAAATCCTAATACAGAAATATTTTTCTTTTCAACCAGATATAAAAGCAACCAGGAAACTGCAGCTATAATGAAAATCCCTATCATTTTTTCTTAAACACTTTTCTTTGTTTAGTACTGAGATTATGAAAGATTGCGTCGCTGTAACTCCTTCTTAATGATGGCTTGTTTTTTAGGTTTCTTCAGAAAAAGATAAATCAGGAAAAGAGGAATTAAGGCAAGAAATCCCATGCCATCAGCGAGGAAACCAAAAATAAGTATCCCTATCAGAAAGCCGATAAAGAACGCATCAAAGATGGGGGAGGGCTTATTATTTTTAGCGTGCTCCAGTAATTCTTCGTCACTAAGGTTGGATAGTTCTTGCTCAGTCATAGTATAGGTTATCTATTCAATAAGTTAGCTCTGATTTTCCGGTAAGCTTTCAGCTGATCAAATTAAGAAATATTCTTCTCTAAAAACCTTTTCAAACCCACTCTCCCACCATCATTCTACTAAGATTTCCACAAAAATTTCCACAAAAACAGTAAAAAAATAACCTTGCACCTCTCTAAAATCAAAAGTTTCACAGCCCCCCTTTAAACCGAATATATACGAACCTCTTTCATGCTACAGCATGATTCACTCCAAACCAAAAAAAGCCGGCTCTCGCCGGCTTTTAAATTCTATAAGAATACTTGATTCAATTATACATTCTCACTTTTCACAGAAGCAGAGAAAAACTCTCTATTCATTCTAGCAATATTCGTCAAGCTGATTCCTTTAGGGCATTCAGCCTCACAGGCTCCTGTGTTAGTACAAGCTCCGAAACCTTCCTCGTCCATCTGGGCAATCATCTTCTCTGCTCTGGACATTCTTTCCACTTGACCTTGTGGAAGCATCGCCAGTTGAGAGATTTTCGCAGAGGTAAATAGCATTGCGGAAGCATTTTTACATGCTGCAACACAAGCTCCACAACCGATACAAGTAGCCGAATCAAAAGCTTCATCAGCTATTCTCTTTGGAATAGGAATCTCATTTGCATCTGGCACACCACCTGTGTTTACAGAGACATATCCACCTGCCTGAATAATTCTATCAAAAGCAGATCGCTCTACTACCAAATCTTTCACCACGGGGAAAGCTGCAGCTCTCCAAGGCTCAATCGTGATGGTATCACCATCAGAGAAAGAACGCATGTGTAGCTGACAAGTAGTCGTCTGTTTAGGGCCATGAGGATGACCATTGATATAAAGTGAGCACATGCCACAAATACCTTCACGGCAATCATGATCAAAATGCACTGGATCTTCTCCTTTGACAGCTAGTTCCTCATTCAAGACATCCATCATTTCTAGGAATGACATGTCAGTGGAAATACCATCTATTGGATAGGTGACAAAACCGCCCTTATCGTTGGCGTTTTTCTGTCTCCATATTTTTAATGTCAGTTTCATAATTAATAGTTATGAATTAAAGTCTTGAATTTATTTGTAGGATCTCTGAGTCAACTTCACGTTTTCAAACACAAGCGGCTCTTTGTGTAGCGTTTCAGGCGCATTTTCTGCCATAAATTCCCAAGCAGCTACATAAGCAAAGTTCTCATCATCTCTCAGAGCCTCCCCTTCAGGAGTTTGAGATTCTGTTCTGAAGTGTCCACCGCAAGATTCATTTCTGTTTAATGCGTCGTCCACCATCAATTCTCCAAGCTCCAAGAAATCAGCTACTCGGCTCGCTTTCTCCAAAGTCTGGTTCAGCTCTTCGTTTGCACCAAGTACTTTTACATCTTTCCAGAACTCTTTTCTAAGCTCCTGAATCATGCCTTTTGCTTTGGTCAAACCTTCAGCATTTCTTGCCATACCACAGTATTCCCACATGATATGTCCCAAAGCTTTATGGAAGTAATCGACAGTTTTGGTTCCGTTGATACTTAAAAGCTTTTGAATCGCATCTTTCACACCTTTTTCTGCTTTCGCAAATTCAGGATGATTTGCATCTACAGGTGCTGGGCCTATTTGTGCCAAATAATCACCGATCGTATAAGGAACCACAAAGTATCCATCAGCCAAACCTTGCATCAAAGCCGAAGCTCCCAATCTGTTTGCTCCATGATCTGAGAAGTTAGCTTCACCAAGGGAATAAAGACCCGGAACGGTGGTAGATAAGTTATAATCAACCCAAAGTCCACCCATGGTGTAGTGAACTGCAGGATATATTTTCATTGGAGTCTGGTAAGGATTCTCTCCAGTGATCTGCTGATACATATCAAACAAGTTACCGTATCTCGCGCGGATCGCATCCTCGCCGTCTCGATTGATCGCATCACGGAAATCAAGGAATACAGCTTGACCTGTTTCATTCACTCCGCGGCCCTCATCACATACGTCTTTCGCATTTCTGGAGGCCACATCACGAGGAACCAGGTTACCAAAACTTGGATACTTTCTCTCCAAGTAGTAATCACGATCCTCCTCCTTAATATCTTTTGGCTTAATTTCTCCTTTGCGAAGTTTCTCTGCCGTTTCTTTTGTCTTTGGCACCCAAACACGTCCATCGTTTCTCAAGGATTCTGACATCAAAGTCAACTTGGACTGATGATCTCCTGAAACAGGAATACAGGTAGGGTGAATCTGTGTATAGCAAGGATTAGCGAAGTAAGCACCTTTTTTATGCGCTCTCCAAGCTGCGGTCACATTCGATCCCATTGCATTGGTAGAAAGGAAAAATACGTTTCCGTATCCACCACTACATAATAGTACTGCGTGAGCAGCATGAGTTTCGATTGCACCGGTGATCAAGTTTCTTGTCACAATACCTCTAGCATGTCCGTCGATAGTCACGACATCCATCATTTCGGTACGAGGATAAAGCTTCACTTTACCATTGGCAACTTGACGGCTCAAAGCAGAATAAGCTCCAAGTAACAACTGCTGTCCCGTTTGGCCCCTCGCGTAGAAAGTTCTGGAAACCTGCGCTCCACCGAAGGATCGGTTGGCAAGCAATCCACCATATTCTCTAGCAAAAGGAACCCCTTGCGCTACGCATTGGTCAATGATATTGACAGATACTTCTGCAAGACGGTACACATTGGATTCACGAGAACGGTAATCACCACCTTTAATGGTATCGTAGAACAATCTATAAACCGAGTCACCGTCATTTTGGTAGTTTTTAGCAGCATTGATTCCTCCTTGTGCTGCAATAGAGTGCGCACGACGAGGACTATCCTGGAAGCAAAATGCTTTCACGTTATAGCCAAGCTCTGCCAAAGAAGCAGCCGCTGAAGCTCCGGCAAGACCGGTTCCAACCACGATTACTTCGTATTTTCTTTTGTTTGCTGGGTTCACCAGCTTACTATTAAACTTATGTTTAGTCCACTTTTCGGCTAAAGGTCCGATTGGGGTTTTTGAATCTAGTATCATAGGGGACTATTGATTAGCTCTGTGTGAAATAGATATAAACTGGCATGCTGGCAAAAAGAATCGGCACCAGAATGCAATAAATTTTTCCGATCACCTCGATGGCTGGTGAATACTTCGCGTGGTTCAAACCAAGGGTCTGAAAGGCACTTGAAAATCCATGAGAAAGGTGGAATGCCAAGAAAGCCATGGCTACCACATACCCAATTACCATCAACTCATTTTGGAAAGCAAAAGTCACGATACTGTACAGATCTTTGTATTGCTCACCCTCATAAGTCACAAAGGGTAAATCTCCCCAATGCATCTGAGCCCAAAAGCTTTGCATGTGAACAACAATGAAAATCAAAATGATCGTTCCCAAGATTCCCATGTTACGGGAGGAAAGAGTAGTAGACGGCGGAGTAGAGACGCCATAACCAACAGGTCGTGCTGACTTATTTGTTTTAGAAAGCCAAATGGAAAATATCACGTGACCAATGATCGAAATATAAGTCAGGTACGATAGAAGCTTTACTGCGGGGTTGGTGGTCATAAACTTGGCATAAATATTAAATGCCTCACCACCATCATCCTTAAACAACAGTAAATTTCCCGAAACGTGACCTGTTAAAAACAGGATCAGGAAAAGTCCGGTCAATGCCATGATCAGTTTCCTGCCTATTGTGCTACTCAAGGTTTTTGTAACCCAGCTCATACAATTTTTGCGATTAGATTAGAACGAAATCTTTGATTATTACCGCCAAATTTACATTTGGATGAGGTACTAAACAATCCTACTAAAAAAGGATTGCTTATTTTAAACTGTTCTAAATAACTAGGTGTTTTTGTAGCCATCTATTAAATTGAACGTCATTATAACAAGCAATGAATTTTTATTGTTTGATTTTAAGAGGATTTTCTACTTTCTTCCGTTTTATTCGTATAGGTAGAAAATCGATCGATATTGATTACCATCGAACCACTTTTTGTAGATTACACGTATCTCAATAAGTGACCAGAGCAATTTGACCAACATGAAACTGAAACATTCCTTAGGATTATTTTTATTGTTCTTTCTGATAGGCTTGACTGAAGCAATGGCCACACACATCAGAGCAGGTGAGATCAGAGTCCAAAGAACATCTGTTCAAACCCTTAAGTATGACATCATTGTGGTCGGATATACCGATACAAGATCTTCAGTAGTTTTTGGCCCGGGAAAAATTGATTTCGGTGATGGTCGGGTGGTCGATGGCTTGAATACTGAAAGTGCTTTTAGTCTTGTTACAGACTTAGGAAACCAAATTGAAAAAAACACTTTTGTCATTGAGCACACATTTCAAGGTCCAGGTGTTTACACTATTCGTTTTCAAGAATTCAATAGAAATGACAGAACCTTAAATATGGACAATTCGGTAGATACGCCGTTTTATGTGGAAACTCAAATTACAATTGACCCTTTCATAGGAGTGAATAACTCTCCGGTTTTGACGATACCACCAGTAGATAATGGTGCCATCAACTCTAGATATATTCATAATCCCGGAGCCTATGATCCAGATGGGGATAGTTTGGCTTATGAAATGGATGTGCCTAAGCAGCAATTCCAAAGACCTGTAAATAATTATAGAAGCCCTGCTTCCTCTGAATTTAGCTTTAACAAGCAAGACGGTAGCACCCCTGCTACTCTCACTTTAGATCCCATTTTTGGAGATTTAATTTGGGATGCCCCGGGAACTGCGGGGCAATTTAACGTGGCTTTTCGAATAAAAGAGTTTCGAAAACTCGATGGTGAATGGGTCCAAATAGGCTATGTCGTCAGGGATATGCAGATAATAATAGAAAACTCAGATAATCGAAGGCCAGAGTTAATTCTTCCTGATGATGTCTGCGTGGAAGCGGGCACTTTACTCACTGATATCATTCAAGGGTCAGATCCTGACGGAGACCCGATAAGAATAGAATTGTATGGTGAGCCAATGGAAATAGATACTTCGCCTGCTAGTTACTCTCCTGAAGCTGAATTTCAACCCAGTCCAGGCATTGTTAATTTTGAATGGCAAACAATCTGTAATCATATCCGAGCCAGAGAATACGATGTACGCGTAAGAATTTCGGATCAACCTGATTCAGGACCAAGCTTAGTAGATATTCAAACGTGGAGAATAAAAGTTATTGGACCTGCTCCAGAAGTTGATCAAATAGAGCAACAGGCAGGTAGGTCTGCCGAGATCTCTTGGGACCCTTATGTTTGTTCGAATTCCGCAGCTGAAATGCAGGTATGGAGAAGAATTAATTCAGATCCTTACGAGCCAGACAGCTGTGAAACAGGCATTAGAGCTGGATATGAGTTGGTAGGAATTACTGACATGGAAACATTTAGCTTTACCGACACCAATAACGATGACGGTTTAGCTCCAGGAAACACGTATTGTTACAGACTTGTAGCCGCTTTCCCTGCTCCAAGATTAGGAGAAAGCGTCGTGTCTGAAGAATTCTGTATTACCGTTGATGTGGATGTTCCAATTATCACCAATGTTAGTGTTGAGGAAACTGACCCTACAGCAGGCGAGATTTTCGTAAAATGGACACCTCCTTACGACATTGATAGGACCGTATATCCTGGACCTTTTACTTATGAGCTTCTTCGAAATACAGGCTTTACGGGAAATCAAGATCAAGTTTCTTTAGGAGTAACCTCAGACACTCTATTAACTGATACAGGATTAAATACCGAAAACCTAGTTTATAATTACGAGGTGATTCTGTTAGACCGAGGCACCAAAATAGACACCTCCTCAAAAGCTTCTTCAGTTTGGCTGGAACCAACTATCATCAATGAGTCCATTGAGTTGACTTGGGAATTTTCCGTGCCATGGAACAACAGCGTGGCTCAATATGAACACGAGGTTTATAGAAATAGAACGGATGCTAACTCTTCGGATGCTGACACTTTCGTGAAAATTGCGGATGTGGATGTCACACAGGATGGGTTCAAATTCTTGGATGATGGAAGCTTTAATGGTGTACCACTGGAAAAAGATATTTCTTATTGCTATTACGTTATTACCAAGGGTTCTTACAATGTGGACGGCCTTGTCTATCCTCTGGAAAACAAATCTCAAATTGTCTGTGCAAAACCAGATGACAATAGACTTCCTTGTCCTCCAGTCTTGACCTTTGAAGGACCTCTTTGCGAAGAATACTTGGCTGAGCAACCATGTAACACCTCCACATTCTATCATGACTTAAGTTGGACTCCTGACTTTAGTGGCGAATGTGATGATGAGTTAAGTTCTTACAGACTTTACTATACGAATGAAGGCGAGGATAGCGAGTATACCATGATCAAGGAAATCTCTGCCTTGGAGCTTCAAACAAGAGTTACTGACTTAATGACCTACCGCGGATGTTATTATATCACCGCTGTGGATAGATCAGGTAATGAAAGTGAGCCTAGTAACGTCGTTTGTGTTGAGAACTGCCCAACTTATAATTTACCGAACGCCTTCACACCAAATGGTGATGGGTTGAATGAAACCTTTATGGCCTTCGATAATCCATTCTCCCAGTGTCCAAGATTTGTTTTAGGCGTTGAAATATTGATTGTCAATAGATGGGGTGCTGAAGTGTTCACTTACAACAGTCTTGAGTCTAATGAAAATGACATTTTCATCAGATGGGATGGAAAAGACAAAAACGGAAATGATCTTCCAGCAGGAACTTACTTCTATTCCGGTTCGGTTACTTACGATGTTTTGGACCCTAACCAGCAGAAAGAGAGCTTAAAAGGAACGATCCAGATTTTACGATGAGTCATAAGCAATCCATCATCTTTTTTGATGGTGTCTGCAACCTCTGCAATGCTTCCATAGACTTTGTTATTCAAAGAGATAAGGATAACAAATATCTTGTGGGAGCATTGCAAGATGAGGTGAGTAAAAAAATACTATCCCAGTTTTCAGTGGATAAAAATTATTTGGATTCCATCGTGCTTTTAGAAGCAAATCAAATTTTTTATAAAAGCACAGCTGCACTAAAAATCGCAAAAAACCTGTCCGGACTTTGGCCAGTGTTATACCCGCTGATTTTTTTGCCCGTAGGGTTTAGAGATTACTTTTATAATTGGATAGGAAAGAATAGGTACAAATGGTACGGTAAAAAATCGACTTGTAGACTTCCCACAAAAGAGGAGCAGGATAAATTTTTAACTCAAGAAAAACTCCCTGATTATCTCTCAGTAGGTCTGTAGCTAATCTGCTGATCGAAAAGCATTATATTTGCCCAACAACAAAATCCAATTGAATGAAAGCATTTGTGTTTCCGGGCCAAGGCGCCCAATTCCCAGGAATGGGAAAAGCCCTTTACGAGGAAAATCCACAAGCAAAAGCATTGTTTGAACAAGCCAATGAGATTTTAGGCTTTAGAATTACTGACATCATGTTTGATGGGACTGCAGAAGAGTTAAAGCAGACAAAAGTCACCCAACCTGCCATTTTTCTTCTTTCTGTAATCATGGCTAAAACCACTCCTAATTTTGCTCCAGACATGGTTGCTGGACATTCCTTAGGAGAGTTTTCTGCCCTTGTAGCAAATGGTACATTGGCATTTGAAGACGGTTTGAAACTTGTTTATCAAAGAGCCCTGGCTATGCAAGAGGCCTGTGAGATCAACCCGTCCACCATGGCTGCGATCTTGGGTCTTGCAGATGAGAAAGTAGAAGAAATTTGTGCGGAAATCACAGAAGAAATCGTCGTTCCTGCTAATTATAACTGCCCGGGTCAACTCGTGATTTCAGGATCCAACAAAGGGATTGAAATTGCATGTGAAAAGATGAAAGCTGCAGGTGCTAAAAGAGCCTTACCTCTTCCAGTTGGTGGCGCATTCCATTCTCCTTTGATGGAGCCAGCACGTGAAAAACTTCAAAAAGCGATTGAGTCAACTGAATTTTCTAAACCAATCTGTCCCGTTTATCAAAATGTCAGCACCACTGCTGTCAGTGATGTAGCAGATATAAAATCCAACCTTATTGCTCAATTAACTGCACCAGTGAAATGGACTCAGTCCGTTCAAAACATGGTGAAAGATGGCGCGGAACAATTTATAGAATGCGGACCAGGAAAAGTACTTCAAGGTCTTGTCAAAAAAATACATTCCGAAGCTGAAGTTGCTGGAATCTAAAATAGTTAAACCCGCTCCGGCGGGTTTACTTTTTTATCCGTCTTACTTTTGATTTATCCTTGCACTCCTGTAGGAGAACGTTTATTGTCTTTCCTAAAACAGGATGTATAAAATCCGGAGAAAGCTCATTGAGGGGCTCTAACACAAACTTTCTCGCCTTCATGTATGGGTGGGGAATTTTTAAGGTAGGAGAATCAATGATCAAATCATCCCAAAACAAGATGTCGATATCCATTGTTCGGTCTCCCCAAAACTCATCTCTTACCCTACCAAGACTCATTTCAACTTGCTGAATAAAGGCCAAAAAATTCAAGGGTGCCTGATCGGTTTTTATTTGTATTATCTGGTTTAAAAATAGCCCTTTGGCTACTCCACCCCAAGCTTCAGTTTCATAAACAGAGGATTTATTAACCAGTTCATATTTGCTTGCCAAGGCATCGACAGCTGAATCAAGTAAGATTTTTCTATCTCCTCGATTCCCGCCTAAAATTAACGTTACTAAAGACTTCATATCATTCGGTAGGATAGCTCTTTAATCCTACGGCAAAATAGTTTATTTTCGCATCTTAAATTAATCAATTATGAGATTCTTAGGTAATGTGCTCGCAGTCATAGTGGGTTTGATCATATTTAGTGTTTTGAGCATTTTGGTTTCTTTTGGTATCATCGGAATGATAGCTGCCTCCGGATCAGAGGAAGTGACAGTGAAAGAAAATACCATCTTACACCTTAACCTTAATGGCAGAACCATTGTAGAAAGGACTGCCGATGACGATCTTGACCTATCAATTTTTGGCTCCGGCTTTGGCGGTCCCATGACCGCTGGACTTGTTAATCTAAAAAAGGCTATCCAAGCTGCAAAAGAAGACGATAACATCCAGGGAATTTATTTAAATACCGGACTGGTAAATGCTGGTCAGGCTAATTTGCTTGAGATAAGAGAGTTTTTAGAAGATTTTAAAAGCTCTGGGAAATTTATTCTGGCATATGATGAAATATTTACCGAAGGAGGTTATTACCTAGCTTCTGTAGCGGATGAGATTTATCTGAACCCAATGGGAGGAATTGACTTTAACGGGTTCTCTTCAAACACGCTATTTTTAAAAGGCTTGTTTGACAAAGTTGGAGTGAAGCCTGAAGTATTTCGTGTAGGTGAATTCAAAAGTGCCGTTGAGCCATTTATTCTCACTCAAATGTCACCAGAAAATAGACTTCAAACTGAAGCTTTTCTATCTGACATGAACGACTTTGCTTTGAAAAACATCGCAGAATCTAGAGATGTTAATCTTGATAGCTTAACAAAAACCAATAATATGATGCTCGTGAGGGAGCCTGAAGATGCGGTTACTTACAAATTGGTTACAGGATTAGCTTATGAAGATGAAATCCACTCAAAACTTCGTGAAAAACTAGGATTAGGAGAAGATGATGATATCAGTACGATAAATGCCACCAAGTTAAATACCACGGTAAAGACTAAAAACATCACATCCTCTAATCGAATCGCTGTGATTTTAGCTGAAGGTGAAATTGTGGATGGTAGTGTGGAAGGAGCAATCAGTTCAGATAAGTTTGCTAAAGAAATTCGTAAGGCTAGAAAAGATGATAACATCAAAGCTATCGTCTTAAGAGTAAACTCTCCAGGAGGTTCCGTATTGGCTTCAGAAGTTATCTGGAGAGAAATGACAGAAGCAAAAAAAGCGAAACCACTTTACGTTTCCATGGGTGAGGTAGCTGCTTCAGGAGGATATTATATCTCAGCACCTGCCGATACGATCGTAGCTCAGCCTAACACAATCACAGGTTCCATAGGGATTTTTGGAATATGGTTTAATGCGCAAGAGCTATTAAATGAAAAATTGGGAATCACCAGTGATGTAGTAGAAACTGGGCAGTTATCCGATTTCATGAACCCTACCCGAGAATTGACTGATATAGAAAGAAAGATTGTACAAACCAATGTAGAAAAAGGCTATGAAACCTTTATCTCCAGAGTTTCTGAAGGTAGAGGAATGAGCGCCGAGGCGGTGAAAGAAGTCGCTTCAGGAAGGGTTTGGACAGGAAATCAAGCCAAAGAAAGAGGTTTGGTAGACGTTCTAGGAAGCTTGGATGACACCATTGAACTTGCTGCAGAACGAATCGATGCTAGCTCGGATTATCGTGTTATTTATTATCCTCAGCAAAAACCTTGGTTTGAAACCATCATGAATGAGTTTTCGAATAATGTACAGTTGAGAATCCTCAAATCAGAATTAGGTGAAAATTTTGCTATCTACGAGCAGTCGAAAAAATTGAAAAATTATCAGGGAATTATGGTAAGACTTCCCCAAGACTATATTATTCGATAAAAGAAAAGAGGCTGTTTCGAAAATTGGGATTTCCCCCTTTTTTCAGACAGCCTCTATTTTCATCTTTTTTGTAGCAGTATTTTCCAAGCCTCTTCAATCTCTCCTTGCTCCAATTTTTCTTTGGCAAGTAAATGCAGATGATCCAACCAGGATTCCTTGTCGTTGACAAATCGTACTCTTATTTCCTGGATCTCTTCCCGATGGCTGTAATCCAAGACTTCTTCTGCAGTCGGTAACTCTTCCACATTCCCCAGTCTCCCCAGATTATTTCCAGTCAAAATCGTGCTATTCTTGATTTCTTCAGGAATTTGATCCACTCCTACCCCCAGGTTCCTTAATGGCTTTGGGATTTGAAAGAGGGAGTCCCCATTGGCACGCGAATACCAGTTGCCTCCTAATCTGGCCACGGCATCCAATTTTTTCGGATCAATTACGCCGTTTTCATCCAATATCTCCTCATTAACATGAGCCGCCAACACCTCGCAGATGACCAGATTTCCTGCTCCTCCTCCTTCGCCAAGAGATTTCACCTCATTGACCTTACACTCAAATGCCACATGGGCTTCGCCAATTCTTGGTGGTTTAATTTCATTGGATTCAACAGCTGTTAAACCTGCTTTTTCAAATTCATTTACTTCCTTGGCATATTCTGTACTGGCAAGGGACATTTGCTCTACCATACCATAATGCACGATATGGATTACCACTTCTGGGACTTCCAGCACATTTTCTAAGGTATGCTTGGTAGTATTATCACGCATTCTCCTCAAAGGGGAAAAGATCAATATGGGCGGCTGTGAACTAAAAAGATTAAAAAAACTAAAGGGACTTAAATTTACATTTCCTGCTTTATCAATGGTACTCGCGAAAGCAATTGGCCTTGGCGCTACCGCTCCTTGGAGCAGTCCATAAAACTGTAAAGTAGATAGGTCTTTGGGATAAAAGGTTTTCATTTTCTGAATTTAGAATGCAATTTTAGAACTTGAATACTTTTACATGATAAAGTTTATCTTTTATGAAATCAACCCTGTTTAATTCATTCTTCAGCTTACTCTTTTTATGCTTGTTCTATTTCAGTACAAGTTTGATGAGTCAAGCCCAAACACACAATTTTGCCACTTTCAATATTCGCTATGCGAATAATAATGATGTTGGAAATTTATGGGAGAACCGTCTTCCAGAAGTCAGCAAATTGATACAATTCCACCAAATTGAGATTGTAGGGATTCAAGAAGGCTTACATGATCAAGTGGTAGGACTAAGTAATAGCTTGGGCTATTCATTTATTGGTGTCGGACGTGACGACGGAACCGAAAAAGGTGAATACGCTGCTATCCTTTACAATCAGGATAATTTTAAATTACTTGACTCGGGGACTTTCTGGCTTTCTCCAACACCGGAAAAACCAAGCAAAGGATGGGATGCTGCACTCAATAGAATTTGCACTTGGGGTAAATTTCAAGATCGGGAAGGCGTCACTTTTTTTATTTTCAACATTCATTACGATCATATAGGTCAACAAGCTCGTGAGGAAAGTAGCAAGCTGGTAATGAATCAAGTTGCTAAGTTAAATCCAGAGGGAGCCCCTGCTATCATGATGGGGGATTTTAATGTCACGCCAGACAATCCTGCTTATACTACCATTACGTCTAATCCAGCATGGAAGGATTCACGACTTATTTCAAAAATACCTTCTTATGGACCGAAAGGAACCTTTACAGGCTTTGACTGGGAGAGAATGCCTGATGGAATTATAGATCATGTATTTGTTTATGGCCCAATAGAAGTCATCAGACATGGGATTCTATCTGACAACTATGGAAAAAAATATCCCTCCGATCATTTTCCAGTTTTAGTGGAATTGGATTTCAAATAAGCTTGGATAAAAAACTAATTATGTATATCCGCTTTTATTCCAGTAAATATCCAAAAGCATTATAAGATTTGGTTCCATCTTGCTGGCAAAACGATGCGTCTCAGAAATAAAATCCCGGGCCAGCGCTTGGAGAAATCTAATCCATTATAGCCCAGGGTTGAAACCCTGGGCTATAAAGCTTTGACCCCGATAGGGTCTAGAATTTCTTAATTAATTGTATGTATCACCAATTTTTACCAGTAAGTATTCAAAAGCATCATATGATAATGAGATTATAAAAATTTTGCTTGCTTCTATCTTTTATCTTCTGGCAATGTGAGCAAAGAAATTTTGGGTACTGGCAAGATTGCAGATAATCACAAAACTAAATAACAAAAAGGGCTGCTAAAAAATTTAGCAGCCCTTTTTCTATTGAGAAGACTATTGAAATAGTCTTTGTTTTTTATGGTTCAAGTGCAGCTACACCAGGTAGCACTTTACCTTCCATATGCTCTAGTAAAGCTCCACCTCCAGTGGACACAAAGGAAACATCTCCTCCAAAGCCAAACTTATTGATGGCTGCTGCAGAATCTCCTCCTCCTATTAGTGAATAAGAACCAGCTTTGGTTGCCTCTACTAATGCTTCTGCCACTGCTTTGGTCCCTTTATCAAAAGATTCCATTTCAAAAACTCCCATAGGACCATTCCATAGGATAGTCTTAGAGTTTAAGATGGTTTCAGCAAATAGTTTTCTCGTTTCAGGACCGATATCCAATCCCATCCAACCGTCAGGAATCTCACCGCTTACAGCTAATCCCTGCTCAGCATCGTTGGCGAAAGCCTTAGAAATAACAGTATCAACAGGCAAAAGCAGATTTACTCCTTTTTTGCGGGCTTTTGCCATCAATTCTAACACAAAATCCAACTTATCCGCTTCTAACAATGAATCACCTACAGTACCTCCCTGAGCTTTCGCAAAAGTGTAGGACATGCCACCGCCAATGATCAGGTTATCTACATTATCCAATAACTTTTCGATGATAAGGATCTTATCACTGATTTTTGCACCACCCATGATGGCTGTATAAGGTCTTTCAGGTTTACCCAAAACTTTTTCAGCATTCTTCAATTCAGAAAGCATCAAGTAACCACAAACTTTGTCATTAAAGAATTGTGCTATAACGGATGTGGAAGCATGCGCTCTATGGGCAGTTCCAAAAGCATCATTGACATAAATATCTCCAAGCTTTGAAAGCTTCTCAGCGAATTCAACATCGCCTTTTTCCTCTTCCTTGTAAAACCTTAAGTTCTCAAGTAATAAGACTTCTCCAGGCTTCAATGATTCAGCTAATAACTCAGCCTCTTGCCCAATACAGTCAGGTGCAAATTTCACAGGTCGACCCAAAGCCTTCTCTAATTCCAAAACAATGTGTTTCAATGAGAATTTATCTTCAGGTCCTGATTTTGGCCTTCCAAGGTGGGACATCAAAATTGCTGCTCCGCCATCATTCAATATTTTATTGATAGTAGGCAATGCTGCTTGAATTCTCGTATCGTCAGTCACTTGAAACTCTCCATCAAGAGGAACATTGAAATCGACACGAACCAAGGCTTTTTTACCCTCAAAGCTGAGGTTATCGATATTTTTGATTCTAAGATTCATAGTAGGAAAATAGATTTATGGTATTCGGCTTTTATTTAAAAAGAAGGTGAATTTATCAAAGATTCAATCAAAAATCGACCTTTGGAGCATTTCAATTTAAAATCCTTGCATTTTTTGAGGCTTAAGCTTCTGCTGCTGCCCTTTTTAAGCGATCATTTATCGCTTGACCAAGTCCTTTAGCTGGCATTTTTTCTGCCAAGATCACTTCCACATCAAGCTCATCTAATTGCCTCATGCTGGCAAAAAGGTTTTTAGCTGCTTCTTTCAAATCGCCATTTTTACTTAACGCTATTTGATGCGCTTCTGGAATGTCAGAAAAAGACTTTTCTAAACTTATCAGTGCAAAAGAAGTGCCTTCCAGACTGTATTTTTCGATCAATAAGTCAAGATCTCCAAGCACAAAAGGCTTTCTAGGTGCGTAATGACTTGCCAATAATCCCGGAGCTTGTGGGTTGGAAGTACTATGGCTTTTCACCTGAACAGGACCAATCAAATCCTCTATTTCATTTAGCTCCAATCCTCCCAAACGGTAAATAACAACCTGACCCTCCTCCATTCCGACGATGGTGCTTTCCAAGCCCACTTGGCAATTTCCACCATCCAAAATATAAGGAATGCTATCTCCCAATTGTGCCTCCACATGTCTGGGCTGTGTGGGACTAATGTATCCAAAGGGATTTGCGCTTGGAGCAGCTAAAGGAAAATCAAGTGACTCTAACAATTCAAGTGTTAAAGGGTGATTGGGAATTCTGATCGCCACACGATCGAGACCAGAAGTTACTAAATCAGGAATAATGGCTTTTCTGGGAAGCAAAAGCGTCAAAGGCCCTGGCCAAATTGACTTTCCTAATTTGTATAATGGATCAGGTATTTCCTCCACAAAATCTTTTACCCGATCCATGGAAGAGGTGTGAATAATCAGCGGGTCAAAACTTGGACGATTTTTCGTCTCAAAAATAGAAGCTACAGCCAATGGGTTTAAGGCATTTCCTGCCAACCCATAAACAGTTTCTGTTGGGATAGCCACAAGTTTCCCTTCATCTAGAAATCTTTTGGCTTTTGCTATGTCTTGACCGATTACCGCCATTGCTTAGTCACAAAAATCGTCTATCCAAGTTTTGGCTTCCGTATAACCTAAGTTTAGCGCCATTTTCAAATCAGCACAACCTTCCTCCTTTTCACCTGTAGCACTCATTCTTGTAACCCCAAGAAGATAGTAAGCTGCAGCATTTTTCGCATCAAGATTTACGGTATTAGTCAGGGATTCAAGGGCTCCAGCAGGATTATTATTTCCTAATTGCGCTTTTGCTTTATTAAAGTAAACAAGTGCTTGATTAGGGTTTACTTGAAGTGCCGCATCAAAATCTAATATTGCATCTTCATACTCTTCCAAACCCAATAAAGCGACACCTCTATTGTAATAAATATCCGTTTGAGAAGGATCAAGTCCATTAGCCATATTGAAATCAGCTAGCGACTCCTTTAAATTTCCCAATTCAAAATTTGCATTGGCTCTGTTGAACCACGGCTTATAAATACTACTGTCAGACTCGATCGCTGCTGTAAAAACAGGGATAGCCTCCTCAAATTTTTCCTGTTGAAATAAAGCCACACCTTTAGCATTCAAGGCCGTTGCATTTTCAGGGTTCTGTTCTAAAGCCCTGTCAAAATAGGGAATAGCCTCAGACCAGGATTGCTGATCCATTTTTTCTATACCGGCTTGAAGAAGTTCTTCCTCACTAGGTTGGCAACTCATCAAAATACTGCCTAAAAGGCCAATTATTAATATACGTTTCACAGGGCTAATTTTTCGGCAAAGATAGGAAATCTAACGTGGCAAAACGATCTATGCGCCAAGTTTAAGTCGATAAGCTTCTGGTACAGAAACAGGCTTCATGGTTTTCATATCCACAGAAACCATGGTGCAGTTGGATTTTGAAAAAATCACTTCCTCTCCCCCTGCTGCTTTACCTGCTAAAATTTGTTCCAAAACGAAAGAGGAGTTCCCAATCTTAGAACATCTTACATAAGCTGAAACAGTGTCTTGAAGATGAATTGGCCTGAAATAATCAATATCAATTTTGGCTACCACCACACCTATTTCCATTACATTCCAATCGCATACATCCGAAAGGAAAACTGCTCTGGAATGCTCATAGTAATTGAAATATACTCCATTATTGACATGCTGGTAACCGTCAATATCTGAGAATCGAATTTGTAAAGGGATAGAAAAATCGAAAGCATCCAGCAATTCGGGATTTGCCGTTTTACTCATTATAGCAATATTTCTGACTTACTGGTTTTTTCCAACATGCGAAGAATGGAGGGATTGTACCCTATCATATCCACTACTGAATCAAAGGTGATCCAGGCCAAGGAAATACTTTCATCACTGATATGCAGAGGCTCGTTGATATCAGCCTCCAAGATATACCGCACATCAAAATGATAATGTTCGGGAACATGTGGGCGCTCTGGAATAATATGCTTATCCAGATCAAAAATAGTTGAGTCCACTAAATCCAAAGAAGTTAAACCACTCTCTTCTTTCGCCTCTTTCATTGCCACTTCGATCAGGTTTTCATCTCCATCGGCATGCCCTCCCAGTTGAAGCCACCGACCTAATTTTCTATGTAAAGTCAGCAAAGTATGCGTTCGCCTTCTATTCACTATCCAAGCAGAGGCAGTAAAATGCCCTTCCAATCGCTCCCTTTTGTAAGCCAAAGGATCACTAGTCAAGTCGATAAAAGAATCTATGAATGCGGATTCTTCTTCATATGGAGTTCTATATCGCTCTAATTGACTTTTTAATATCGTTCTATCCATCTTTGTTTACATTAAATAGTAAATCCAGCAATTGATCAAAAGGTCTTGGGCTATCATAGTATCTGTCTGAATAAACCGTTACCAAAAATTTAATAAAACTTGGCCGGTTATCCACAGTTACCTTTTCGAGGGTTACATTCCCGTACAGCTGGGAAATCAGTTCGCCCTGAATAGGAGTTTGGAGGGGTGGTTTGAAATAAAACTTTTCTATAAGTCTTACCTGATCGTTAACTTCTTCAAATTTCCTGTCCAAACTTACTTGACGATAACCCAAAGCTATAACACGCTGGCTAAAAGCCAAGAAAAGCATGGAAAAAGATTTGTCATTAAATGGAAAATCATAAATAACAGCAAATCCATTAGCATAGGGAGAATCTAAAACGTGAATTTGAGGGGTTTCATCAATTTGAGTTTTTTTGAAATGGTAATTCTTATATACCAAATTCATTTTTTCCTCTCCATCCTCCGATTCAGCCCATTGAACAGCCTCCTTTAATTCTGCCTCTTTTATCTTAAAATTCTCCTTGTGATTTACTGTAGAATCATCAGAATTCCGAAACACTTTATTAAACAAATCATCAAAGAAATTACTCATTATCTGAAAGTATATAATTCCCTGTGGAAAGTAAGGTGATCTCACCTCTTTCTTCCATTTTTCTCAAAATGGAAAGAGTCTTTTGATTTGCTGGTTTTTCCATCTTCTCAAATAACTCACCCTCTGATAACCCCTCATTCTTTTGGATGGTTTCCAAGATTAGCTCTTCAAGCTTTTTTTCTTCCTTATCCTGAGAATTAGCTTTCTTTTGCTCCAGACACCAGTCACAAATCCCGCATTGCTTATCAGTAGCCTCTCCGAAGTATTCCTGAATAAATTGGGTACGGCAAATCTGACTTTGATGGGCATAAGCCACCATACTTTTCGCATGATCCATTGTCAGCTCTCTCCTGCTTTCTATTCTATTAAAATTCAAAGGGAGTTTTCCCGCATCGTACCTCGGAGTTAAAAAGGTAAGCTGAGGTTTATCTTTTCGCTGATCGTAATCCATCACCTCCAATTCATTCAATTTCTGAAGCCTTTTGATCAATTCATTCTCTGAAATCTCAATGGTTTTGGCAAGCTTTCTTTCCTGAATAGACATGTACTCCGAAAACAAATTACCTCCATAGGTTCTCATTAATACTTTGACTACGGGATCTAGCTTGGCATGAGCAATTTGAACCTCATATAATCTGGCAGGATCTACAAGAAAATGTACTCTTGAGGGAGCAAAAAAACTTTCATTCAAGGAAATCAGTCCCTCTTCACCCAGCACTTTCAAAGCATAAAAAGTCTCTAAAACTCCTAAATCATAGTTTTTGGCAAACTCACTGTATTCAAAATCAAAGCTGCTGAACATATTGCTGCCAACAGCCAGTTTGTAATAATTTGCCAAACATTGGTAGACCCTTTTGATAAAATCAATAGGTGGATAGACTAAAGCAGCCCTTTCCATCAACAACTCAAAATCTTGCTCATTACTCATCAGTACGGCAAATGCTTTTTGTCCGTCTCTTCCAGCTCTACCTGCCTCTTGGTAATAATTTTCAAGGTTTTCTGGCAAGTCACTATGGAGCACCACTCGCACATCTGCCTTATCTATCCCCATCCCAAAAGCATTGGTAGAAACCATCACTCTGATCTGATTTGACTTCCATGCCATTTGGGCGGCATTTCGATCCGGCATTGACATGCCGGCATGGTAAGCACTGGCAGAAATACCCAACTGGCTTAAAGAACGAGCAATTTGCTGTGTGCCTTGTCTATTTCTGACATACCAAATCGCTGAACCAGGCACTCTATTTAAAACCTCTACCCCTTTTTCGAACTTGTTTTCTACGAGTCGAACGCTAAAGCTCAAATTCTCCCTAGCGAAACTCTGCCGAAACTCCATTGGAGATTTCATAAGAAGTTTCTCCAGGATATCTTCACAAACTTTTGGGGTTGCGGATGCTGTCAAAGCCAAAACTGGCACCTTGGGATGATACTGCCTGATAGAAGCTATTTCGAGGTATTGGGGTCGAAAATCATATCCCCATTGGGAAATGCAATGCGCTTCATCCACTGCGATTAAGTTGACAGACATTTGTTTAAACCGATCAATAAAAAGATCAACTTTTAGCCGTTCCGGAGAAACATACAAAAATTTGTAATCCCCATAAATACAATTATCCAAGGTATTATCAATCTCACGATAACTCATACCCGAATAGATAGCCGCTGCTTTTACACCTTTGCTTTTCAGTCCATCTACTTGATCTTTCATCAAAGCAATCAAAGGACTTACCACAAGACAAATACCTTCTTTTACTAATGCAGGAATTTGGAAGCACAAAGATTTCCCTCCTCCCGTAGGAAGCAATGCCAAGGAATCCCTCTTGGAAATCACAGCATCAATCACCTCCTTTTGAACAGGTCTGAATTCATCAAATCCAAAAACCTGCTGGAGTATCTCTTTGGCCCTATTTTCCAATTACCAGTTGGGGTTAGTCTTATTCAAAAATGATGAAATTCCCTTGACACAATCTTCATGGGACCTTGCTTTCGCATTTACTTCGCAGGCATGTTCCAGGCTTTGCTGTCTATTAACCTGGTGAATAGATCTTAGCAGGTTTTTAGTGGTGGCCATGGAAGCGCCAGAATTCTGATGGATAAGCTTATCTGCAAAATCCAAAACTCCTTTTTCCAAAAATTCATCATGACAGACCTCCGTGATCAAACCTAATTCTGCAGCTTTTGCTGCCGAAATCAATTCACCTGAAAGCAGCAACTCCTGTGTTTTGGCCATCCCAATCTGTTCTGCTAAAAAAACCGATACTAAAGCCGGCACAAAACCAATCCTAACTTCGGTGTACCCGAAAAGTGCATTCGGAACAGCAAAAGCAAAATCACATACAGTCACTAAACCGCAACCACCTGCCAATGCATGCCCTTGAATTTGAGCAATCACTACTTTAGGGAGTGTGTAAATCAAAGTAAAAAGGTCTTTCAAATGCTTGCTATCCTCTAAATTCTCTACATAGGAAAACTCCTGAAGTTTCTGCATGTACGACAAATCCGCCCCTGCACAAAAAGCCTTTCCTTCTGCCTCCAGAATAATTACTTTCACCTCCTCATTTTGATTCATTTCCACAAAACTCTGATGCAGACTTGAGATCAATTCAGGACTCATTGCATTCCTTTTCTCAGGTCTGTTCAATTTGATAAATCCTTTCCTATCCTCTATTCGGGTGATCACTGCATCATTCATTGGCTTCTTTCTTTTGTAAAGAATCAATTTAGTTTCATAAACTGCCATTCCCAAAAAGGAATTAAAAAAGAATTCTTACAGCAGTATTCTGAAATGGAATTTCATCAGTAATATCTAAACTCGACCACTTACCAGAAGACCAAATTTCAATCTTGGAAGGGTTCCCCTTAAGCATCCTAACCTTTTGGCCTTTTGTATCTAAATGAAACCCATGAACCGGGAAGCTCAATAAGGAATCATTCACAGAAATTGCTTGTAAGGATTTAGGGATTTGATTCCAGCCATTTTTTAGCCTGTAAGGATCAATTTTAAAACTGATATCACCTGGCCTTACCCCCTTATTCCAACTCATCAAATCTCCAAAACTGGAAATCTCTATTAAAACCCCTGATTCTGTTCTTGCGAGGATCATCTCTTTCTTGGGAATTTGAGTTTGATCATAAACCCGAAGACCAGCCCACAAAAACAAAGAAAAAAGACCTATCCAAGCGAGTTTTCTTTTTTTCATATCTGGCCAGCAATACCAAATCAGTAAAAGCACCCAGACTAAAAACATGCTATACCATTCAATGCTAATCTGGTCAATCTGAGGGTATGGCAGACTTTGAATTCTAAGGACGATGAAATTTTGGAATAGAATGGTTTTACTGACCAAAACTCCGAGCAGCTCTCCAAGCACTGGTACCCATCCAAAAGCCAAGAGAGGAATTCCCAAATGCATGATGAGGAATGCCAAGGGAATTATGATCAAATTCCCTAAAAGGAAATACGTTGGAAAAGCATGGAAATAAAACAGAGTCAATGGGAAAGTAGCTAATTGAGCAGCGATACTCACAGCCACTATTTGCCAAAAATATTCCAACCACTTATTGGGAGGATTCCAGCATTTCAAAATCAGAGGCTGCAGCATGACAATTCCTAATACTGCCAGGTAGGACAACTGAAACCCAACTTCAAATATCACGGAAGGATTAAAGGTGATCATTAGGGTTGCAGAGAATGCTAAGACATTGAAGATAGAGGGTTTTCGATCTCTCAATTGCCCTAGCGCTATCAGCGAAAACATGGTCGATGCTCGCATGACAGAGGGAGACATTCCAGTCAAGGCCGCATAAACCCAAATCAATAGGACCACGAATAAGAAATACATTTTTTGATTCCTCCCTTTTAACTTCAGCGGCTTTACCAAAAACATGAGCATGAGGTAGATGATACCAACATGCAAGCCTGAGACAGCCAAAATATGCATGACTCCCGATGCAGAATAGGCCTGACGGACATCCTTGTCTAAATTTTGCTTTTGTCCAAGTAATAGAGCATTTGCGACTTGCCTTGCTTCCTCATCCGGAATCTGCTCCTCCAACATCAAACTCAATCTTTGACGAAAATGGTCTAAGGCATATAAGTAGGATGAGTTCGGATTCTCTCCAATCAGCAGAAAATCCTGACCAATAAACTGTCTTCTAAAAATGCCTTTTCTAGCTAAATATTCTGAATAGTTAAACTCCTCAGGAAAGGTCGGGGATGGAATGGTATCAGGAGCACTATTTACCCAAATCACCTGACCCGGTTCCAACTGATCAATATTCTGATGGTAGATTAAGAGTTGCTCATCTGTATTTTCCCAAAGTCCATTTCGAAGTATAGCCTTGACCAAAACTCGATTTTCAGAGGAATTTGGCTTTTCCATATCGTACTGCAATACCTCAGCTATATACCCTTGGGCTCCCTCCCAATCTGATTTATTCTGAGTTTGAATACGGTTTGACTCGATTGCTGCTCCGAAAAGCACTAAAATCATATAGGCTAAGAAACTGGTTTTCATTACCCAGGTTTTCTTATTTATAAATAGAAGAATTCCCAAGTAAGCCGACCATAAAAAGCCGACACTAATCCAAAGGTATACTGGGGAAAGCAATACTTGCTTTTCAATAAAGATTCCTGCTATTAAAAAAGGTAGGTATCGTAAAAATGGAAAATCCGAAAACCTCATCTGCTAAACAATTAAACTTTAAGTTAATAATTTTTAGCACAAAAAAAAGAGCCCAATTGGGCTCTAATCTATTATTTATTAATGTTTTAGAATCTATACCCTAGGTTAAAACCCAAGTTATATTCTATAGATGCAAATCGCTCTGTAACTTCATCACTGAAATTTCTACCAATGCTGGCATAAGGCCCAAAAGCAAAATTTTTGGATAATTCCCATTTGTAACCAGCGCCTGCTCCCAAAATAAAGGAATTCATATCCGTCGTTACTATCTCCCCATTATCACCTGGTTCTTCAAAATCTCCAAACCTTAATTTGGCTAAAGGAAACAAGAAAATTCTTCCTTTTTCACTTCCTCCAAAGTAGAAATTCATAGACACCTGGACTGAATTGGTCTTATATTTCTTCCCTTTTTTCTCATTATTAATATTGAACCGATCATTGATAAAACCCTTAAATTCCAAGGAATGATCATGATCCAAATAACGCTCATACCCAACTTCAAATGAGCCCAACATAATCAGGTTCAGGAAATTCACATGAACCTCATTCGTAAAATCATTTGTATAGTTATTACCAGAGCTACTAGATATTACTTCCTGTGCCATATTTGAGCCTAAGAAAGTAAAAAACAATGCAAGTGTAAAAATTGATTTTTTCATATTATTATCTTTAATATTTCAACACGATTTTTAGGCCTTTTTCATTTTTTGATGAAGAATATTACACTCCTCAAAAATATCACCTATTTCCTTAAAACCAAATGAACTGTACAATGGCACTGCTTTTAACTGTGCATGCAAGTACTTTGTTTTTCCAGTTGCTTTTGGGCTGGCATCTATATCTTCTAAAACTTTTTGAACCAATGCTTTTCCTACACCTTTTCCTCTAGATTGTCCAAGCACGGCAAAGCGCTCTAGCTTCACTCCTTTATCAGTAATCCTCCACCTAGCAGTACCGACAGGCACTTCGTCTAGAATCGCCAGAAAATGAGTTGAGGAATCTTCGAATTCATCATATTCATCTTCTGCTTTTACTTTTTGCTCTAGAACAAATACTTTTTCCCTGATGGAAAAAGCTTCTTTAAAATCAAGCTCTTCCGTAATCTTTCTTACTTCCACCTTCATTCTTTAGACGGTCTTTTTCTGATTGATCTTTTTCATAAGCTTCAATGATAGATTTCACCAGTTTATGCCTGATAACATCTTTTCCACTCAAATTGACAATCCCGATGCCTTTGACATTGTTTAAGATCTTAAGTGACTCGGAAAGTCCCGACTTTTGTCTAACCGGCAAATCTACCTGAGTCTGGTCCCCTGTAATGATCACTTTTGAATTAGGTCCCATTCTCGTGAGGAACATTTTGATTTGTTCACTCGTGGTATTTTGAGCCTCATCTAGCAATACAAACGCATCATGTAAGGTTCTACCTCTCATATAAGCAAGAGGGGCGATTTCTATGACTCGCGTCTCCTGATAAAATTTCAACTTTTCGGATGGAACCATATCAGATAAGGCATCATAAATAGGCCTTAAATAAGGATCTAACTTTTCCTGAAGATCTCCGGGCAAAAACCCTAGATTTTCTCCGGCTTCTACCGCTGGTCGGGTTATAATGATCCGCTTGACTTCTCTGTTTTTCAAAGCTCTTACCGCTAAGGCAACGGCAATATAAGTTTTACCGGTACCTGCAGGTCCCAAAGCAAAAACCAAATCATTTTTCATGGCAGACTCTACCAGTTTCCTTTGATTTGGAGACTTAGGTTTGATGACTAGGCCTTTATTACCAAACACGATCACTTGATCTTTGGACGCTTCCTCAAAAGGCACTCCTTCCACATCAAGGTAATCCTTGACGTTCTCCGGCGTAAGATGCCCAAACCTCTCTAAATGCTCTAAAAGCAGGTTTAGCACATCATTGATCCTTAAAATCTCAGGAGCTCCTCCCTTGATTCTAATTTCATTTCCCCTAGAAATAATTTTACTTTGGGGGAATGCCCTAGCGATCTGTTTGATATTTTCGTTGGCAGTACCTAAAAACTCAGCCAACGGCACATTTTCTAAAGTGATTACTTTTTCTACCAATCTGTTTTCTTTGATTAGATTATCCTAAAGGCGAACAAATAAATTTCTATTTTTGTCCACAGCTCTTATAACAAAAGTACACAATTTTAATTGACATGCTCCTATGGCTTTGGTGACATTCCTATCTGATTTTGGAAACCAAGATTACTACGTACCCGCTGTAAAAGCCAAAATGCTGGCTATTAATCCTCAATTGAATATCATCGATATATCTCACTCAATTGAATCATTTGACATTGCCCATGCAGCCTTTGTCCTTCGATCAACTTTTCGTGATTTCCCTAAGGGAACGGTGCATTTGGTGGCTATCAATACCTCTGGCACATTTACTCAAGGTTACATTGGAATCAAACTTGAAGAACACATCTTCATCGGCCCTAACAATGGAATTCTAAGCTTATTGGCAGATCATGAGCCGGGAATTATGGTTCAGTTTGCTGACATCCATTTAAAAGACACGACTTTCCCCGCTAAGGATATATTGGCGCCAATAGCTGCTAAAGTGGCAAGTGGAGCGGCGATCCATGATTTTGGAGGCCCATTGACCAATTTCCGCAAGTTAATGTCCCGTCAAGCCAAGGCTACTCGCGAACAAATCATAGGACATGTGATCCGTGTGGACCGATATGGTAACTTGATCACAAATATCAAAAAAGAGGTTTTTGAACAATTAAACCCGGGCTCTTTTACCATTGAATTTGGAAGAGAATCCTTGAATAAGTTGGACAAAGGATATGAGCAAGTGGAGCCTGGAGATTGCTTTGCTTTTTTCAACAGTTTAAACCTATTGGAAATAGGAATCAATCTGGGGAATGGTGCGGAATTATTAGGATTGAAGTTGGATAGCGTGGTGTACGTAAGCTTTAATTCAGAAGCATGATTATCCGGATTGTACGTATGGCATTCCAACCGGAAAAAGTAGAAGATTTCCTTCAAAACTTTGAATTACATAAGAAATCCATCCGAAATTTTCCCGGCTGCCAACATTTAGAGCTTTGGCAAGACCCAAATCAAAAAAATATTTTTCTTACCCATAGTCAATGGGAAAGTGAGGCACACCTGAACCAATACCGTGATTCTGAGCTTTTTAAATCCGTATGGAAGTTTACAAAAGCTCTTTTCCAGGATAAACCAATGGCATTTAGTTCAATTTTTTTGCAGGAAGTAGAAAAATGAATTTGTAGAAAAAAAATTCTTTACTCATATTTGCATCCCGTTACGGAAGTGACGGGCCGAGATCTTGAGAAATCAAGATTTACCAATAGCCCAGATGGCGGTCCCGATAAAATCGGGATGGTAGACATTAGTCTTAAACACCTTGGTTTATTGCACCTGCCCAGGTGGCGGAATTGGTAGACGCGTTGGTCTCAAACACCAATGCCTTCGGGCGTGCCGGTTCGACTCCGGCCCTGGGTACAAAAGCTCGCTGAAAAGCGGGCTTTTTCTTTTTAAATTTAGGAATGAAAACTTTTTTTGTCTATGCGCTAAAAAGCCTTTCCAGGAATTACATATATGTAGGTCTAACCAACAACCCTGAAAGAAGATTAGAGGAGCACAACAAAGGATATAACAGGACCACAAAGCCTTATGCACCTTTTGTCAGAATCTACCTTGAAGAGTTAAAAACCAGAACGGAAGCTAGGGCAAGAGAGAAATATCTTAAAAGTGGAATAGGTAAAGAATACCTTAAATCTCTTCTCTAACATAGGTTCGACCCTGCCTGCCGGCAGGCAGGTCCGGCCCTGGGTACAAAAGCTCGCTGAAAAGCGGGCTTTTTCTTTTTACACATAATCCATATTCCAAATAAAAAAGGCTCACATTTCTGCGAGCCTTTCCAATTAGTTCGGAATTCTGATTTTTGCTTTCTGATTTCTTAATTCCCTCTCAAAATTTCCATTGGGGCTTTATTGATGATTTTTCGTCCATTTAGCCATCCCAAAACAATCGTTAAAACAGTAATTGAGAGATAAAGGATCAAGGCCGCTCCCCAGGCTCCACGGAATGGAATTTCAAACAGGAATTCACTTAGCAACCAAGTGGCTAGAAAGGACAAAATAATACCTGAAAGTGAGGCGAGGCTACCCAAGAAGAAGTATTCCAAGGTATTTATTTTACTGACGACAGCGGAACTTGCACCCAAAGTCCGGAGCAAGATACTTTCACGCATTCTTTGATATTTACTGATAATCAGTGAACTGATCAATACCAAAACTCCTGTAGCAATACTAAAGAATGCCATAAACTGGATCACAAAACTGATTTTCCCTAGGATCTCCTCCAAGGTTTCTACAATGGTTCCTAAATTGATAATGGAAACATTCGGATAAGCCCTCACAACATCCGCCTGTACATCTGCTGCTTCCCGGTCATTTCTTGTTTTGGTAATCAACACATGGAATTTTGGAGCAGCTTCCAGAACTCCAGTTGGAAACAGAACAAGAAAATTGGTAGACACTTGGGTAAACTTCACATCCCTAAAACTTCCTACATAAGTTTTAATGGGCCTTCCTTGCACATTAAACACAATCTCATCACCGAGCTTAATTCCATTACCTTCTCCAAAACCTTTCTCAAAGGAAACAAAAACACTATCTCCCCTAACTCCCACTGGGATCAATTCCCCATCTGTCAAAGTCTCTGAGGAGATCAAAGTATCCCGATAAGTCACTCTAAACTCACGGTTGTATATCCATCTAGAATAATCTTCCTCCTCTGGAAGCTCTTCATTTTCTATTTTATCTATTCCATTAATTTCATCAAGGTTCATGGTGACAATCGGCACTTCCTGCATGATCGGCAAATCCCTTGAAAGGATTTTATCTTTCACCTCTGTCAACTGCGAACTCTGAATATCGAATAATAACATATTTGGCTGATCTTCTTTATCAGCAAATTTGGCTTCCTCTAACAATTGATTTTGCAAGAAAAACAGAGTACTAATCATCGCTGTGCCCAGTCCAATTGTAGCAATTAGAGATACTGTTTGATTATTTGGTCGATAAAGGTTGGCCAAAGACTGCCTCAAGGTATACTCAAATGAAATTGGTAAAAATTTCCTGACAGCCCACATAATCAGCTGCCCAATGCCCCAGAGTGTTCCGAAGGCAAAAACCACGAAAGCTGTAAAACCTAAGGCCATGGTCCAGCGATCCAAAAGGAAGAAACTGAAACCAAAAATAAAACCTAGAATACCTATTATTACTAGCCAACGAAGTGGATCTTTTAGCAGGGTTGAATCACCTGTTTCTGGCCTTAAAGTGGCCATGGGTGAAACATTCCGAACTTTCAATAGTGGCAACATGGCAAATAACACGGCAACGAATAGCCCGGTTATCACCCCAAAGCCGACGGAGATCCAAGAAATACCAAAACTCACCTCTACAGGTAAAAAGTCGGCAAATACAACTGGCAAAATATATTGAAGAAGTGTTCCTAGAAAAGCTCCTAATAGAGCTCCCACCAAGCCCATGATTTTTATTTCTGTCAGGTAGATGAGCAATACATCTCGGGAAGAAACCCCTAAACACCTCAACACGGCTACAGAAGCTAATTTTTCCTTGACAAAGACATTAACTGCGCTAGCTACACCCACGCAACCCAATAAAAGTGCGATGAATGCAACCAAGCTTAGAAAGTCTGCCATATTCCCAAAAGACCTTCCGGTAGATCGTTTTCTATCCTCTACAGTATCTGCATCCACCCGATCAATATCCCATTGATCTTGGAAAGGCTCAATCAATTCTTCCACATTCGTACCTGGTTCAAATTGATAATAGCGATTGTAATTAACTCTACTACCGTATTGAACTAAACCTGTTTCTTCTAAATAGGCTTTGGGAATGTAAACAGCGGGAGCGACAGTTGCAGTAATTCCCGTTTGACCTGGCACTTTTTGCAGTTCTCCAACCACAGTAAACAGGACCTCTCCTACTTTTATTTCATCTCCAACCTGAGCATTAAATTGAGCCATTAAGGCTTTTTCTACCAAGGCTTTTTTTCCACCATTTCGAAAGTCAGATTCACCTGATACAGGAATTGTTTCCAATATCCCATAAAAAGGAAACTCTCCTTCCAATGCTCTTACTTGAGTCAACCTACTTGCCCCAGATTTTGGATAGGCCACCATAGAGGCAAAATTCACTTCCGTGGCACTTTGAATCGCCATGGTATCCAATGGCTGATCGCCGAGTGGTTGATTATTTTCAAGCACCAAATCAGCCCCTAATAATTCTTTGGCCTGATTATCAATATCTGAGGTTAAGTTTTCTCCAAAGCTGCTGATCGCCACCAATGCGGCAATACCCACTACAATAGAAGAAACAAAAAGTAAAAGGCGCGAGATGTTTTTACGGAAATCCCGCAAAGCCATCTTTATAATCCATCCGAAATCAGGCATCAGCTTCCTCCTGTATTTTTCCTCCTTTAATATGAATGGTTCTTTGGGTCTTTGCTGCCAATTCTAAATCATGGGTAACCAAAACTAGCGTAGTACCCTGTTCTTTATTCAGGTCAAAAATCAACCTTTCGATCATTTCACCAGTTTCAGTGTCTAAATTCCCTGTTGGCTCATCTGCAAATAAAATTTTAGGCTCATTGGCAAAGGCTCTGGCAATTGAGACTCTTTGTTGTTCTCCTCCGGAAAGCTGGGTAGGATAATGGGTAGATCGATCACCCAAACCTACTTTTTCCAATAACTCCTTAGCCTTGGATCGGGCGTCTTTCCTTTTTTTCAATTCAAGAGGCACCATCACATTTTCCAAAGCGGTCAAAGTGGGCAACAGTTGAAAGTTTTGAAAAATAAACCCTACATGTTGATTTCTTACAGCAGCTCTTTGATCTTCATTGAGAGACTGAAGATTTTGTCCATTCAAGCTGACGCTACCCGTTGAGGCAGAATCCAGACCAGCACAAAGTCCCAAAAGTGTGGTCTTACCACTTCCTGAGGGCCCCACGATAGAAATAATTTCTCCGTGGTCAATATTAAATGTTACATCATCTAAGACAGTAAGCTTTCTACTGCCACTTTGGTAAACCTTACTCAGGTCAGAAACTGATAAAATGCTCATAGGTGAAAAACAGGCGTGAATAAAAGGTTTAGCCCTAACTTAACGGTAAACCCTTCAAAGTGTTGGTGGAAGATAGCAATCATGCCCTTAATCAGCAAATAATGCGCAGTTAGGAGTCCTTTTCCTACGGCCAATTAGTTCCGCTTTGATTCAAAATCTTAAAAACAGCTTAATTTCCGAACCTTTCCATCAAAAAATCCTTTTGAGTTAATAGTTTTATACCTCAATAAATTAATCAATATGAACTTTCCACTTAGCAGGCTATTCTTATTTTCTTTTGGATTAGTGATTTTGTTTTCTTCTTGTTCAGAGGAGAAAAAAGAATCAGTACAAACAGAAACCAAGGCTGAGAAAGAGGAAGTAGCCTCCGACGAAAAGATTATCCTATTCTTCGGCAATAGTTTAACCGCAGGCTATGGGATAGAGCAGGATTTGGCATTTCCCGGGTTAATTCAAGATCGTTTGGACAGTTTAGGAAAAGACTACAAAGTCATCAATGGAGGACTTAGCGGAGAAACTACAGCAGGTGGATTAAGTAGAATTGATTGGTTTCTGGAAGACGAACCCTCTATTTTTATTTTAGAGTTAGGTGGAAATGATGGTTTAAGAGGAATCCAATTGGCTGAGACCAAAAAAAATCTGGAAGCTATTATCGACAAAGTTCAAACTAAGTACCCCAGTACAAAAATCATTTTGGCAGGAATGCAGATTCCTCCAAACATGGGAATCGAATATACTCAAGAGTTTCAGGCTATTTACCCTAAAGTTGCCGAGGAAAAAGACGTAGAATTAATCCCCTTTTTACTACAGGATGTCGGCGGTATCAAAGAATTAAATTTACCTGATGGAATTCACCCCACAGAAGAAGGCCATATAATTGTTGCGGAAACTGTTTGGGAAATTTTAAAAGAGAAGGTCTAGTCTTTCGCATCGTGCTGAAAATTCAAATTTATCCACCGCTTATTAAAAATAATCCGTCATTATGGAATTGAAATTTCATTTTCGAAAAAATTGAAGTAATTTTTAAACTTCATTAAAAATTTCAAAAATGAGTTTTCAGATAAAATCTTCTGGAGACACCTATGACGCAATCATAGTTGGATCTGGAGCGGGAGGTGGCATGGCCTCAAAAATTCTTTCTGAAGCCGGTTTATCGGTAGCAGTAGTAGAAGCTGGTGGAGATTTTGACCCGGCAAAAGACGAAGATAGAACTCAATTAAGGCCACCTTGGGAATCCCCAAGAAGAGGAGCCGGAACTAAGGTTCGACCTTTCGGAGACTTTGATGCGGCCATTGGTGGATGGGACATCGATGGAGAACCTTATACCCGAAACAATGGGACTAGATTTGATTGGTTTAGATCCAGAATGGTTGGAGGTAGAACGAATCACTGGGGAAGAATATCTCTTCGCTTTGGACCAAATGATTTTAAAAGAGCAAGTATTGACGGAATGGGAACAGACTGGCCTATTGGCTATGACGATCTCAAGCCTTACTATGATCGTGTAGATAAATTGATCGGAGTTTTTGGATCAAAAGAAGGTATCTACAATGAACCTGATGGATTTTTCCTCCCTCCTCCAAAGCCAAGACTTCACGAACTTTTCCTTAAGAAAGGTGCTGATAAGGCAAATGTGCCAATGATTCCTGGAAGACTTTCTATGTTGACCAGACCTATCAATAATGAAAGAGGAGTTTGCTTTTTCTGTAAGCAATGTAATAGAGCTTGTCAGGTATATGCTGATTTCTCTGCAGGAACATGCCTTGTACACCCTGCCATGAAAAAAGGTAAGGTGGATTTATATACCCACTCCATGGTGAGAAAAGTAACTACTAACGACCAAGGAAAGGCAACAGGAGTCTCTTTTGTCAGCAAAATTGACATGAAAGAGTACAAACTTAAGTCAAGAGTGGTGGTATTGGGAGCATCTGCTTGCGAGTCTGCAAGAATCATGATGAACTCCAAATCCAAGTCACATCCGAATGGAATCGGTGGAGATTCTAATGCATTAGGTAGATATCTTCATGATTCTACTGGAGCTGACAGAATGGGAATCTTGCCAGATCTTATGGACCGAGAAAGATATAATGAAGATGGAGTAGGTGGCATGCACATGTACACACCTTGGTGGGGAGATAATAAAAAGCTAGATTTTGCCAGAGGATACCACATTGAGTACTGGGGAGGCATGGGTCAACCCTCGTACGGTGCAGGTGGCGGCATGGACACCATGAGAAAATACCTGAAAGATGAATTTGGAAAACCAAGTCCAAATGGCGGGTATGGTGAAGGCTTGAAAAAAGACGTTCGAAGAATTTACGGATCTACTCTTGGAATGTCAGGAAGAGGTGAAAGTATTCCAAGACATGAGAATTACTGCGAAATCGATCCGAACACAGTAGATAAATTTGGTATTCCTGTATTGAAATTCAATTACACTTGGAGTGATCAGGAATTGAAGCAAGCCAAGCACATGCATGACACCTTTGAAGAGATTCTAACCAATGCAGGCGCAATCCTATTGGGATCCAAGCCAGGACCTGAATCTGAATATGGGCTTCATGCTCCAGGAAGAATCATTCACGAAGTTGGTACTACCCGTATGGGAAATGATCCAAAAACTTCTGTAGTTAATTCTAACTGTCAGGCACATGATTGTGACAACGTTTTTGTAGTAGATGCAGGACCATTTGTATCCCAAGCTGACAAAAACCCAACCTGGACCATTTTGGCACTTAGCTGGAGAACATCAGATTACATTGTGGATCAGTTAAAACAGAAAAACATTTAAGCCATGAACAGAAGAGAAAACCTAAAATTACTCTTTACCGGTTCGCTCGGTACAGGATTAATGTTAACTGGATGCTCGCCTGAAGAGCAAGCCCTTCCAACGAACGCATTGCTAACTGGAGGCACAAAAGGGTATAGAACTGACGAGGAACGCCAAAGAGACCAAGAGTTACTTTCAGAAACCTTCTTTACAGAAGATGAGATGAAAAAACTTGACGTTTTGGTAGATATCATCATTCCAAAAGATTCGGAATCGCCTTCTGCTACAGAAGTGAAAGTTCCTGAATTTATGGAATTCATCGTGAAAGACATGCCCCATTTCCAAACCCCAATGCGAGGAGGTTTAATGTGGCTGGATTATGAAGCAGATGAAAAGTTCGGGAAACCTTTCCTTGAACTCAGTAATGATCAGGTGATTGAGATTGTAGAATTAGTTGCTTGGCCAGACAAGGCTGCTCCTGAATACTCTGGTGCTGTCAAATGGTTTAATATGCTTCGAGATCTAACTTGCTCAGGATATTTCTCTACCGAGGCAGGATGGAAGTACATTGACTATAGAGGAAACCAGCCTAACGTTTGGGATGGGGTTCCACAAGAAGTAATGGACAAACATGGTTTTAAGTTACCAGAAAAATATGTTCCCCTTTATTTAAAACCAGAAGAGCGAGGAATTGTCGCTCAATGGGATGATGAAGGTAACCTAATCGGTTAAAAAAATTTAAAAGACCTCTAATTTCAAGAATTAGAGGTCTTTTTTTTATGCTATTTTTTATAACAACTTACATTTTAGTATTTTTCAGTAAACTAAGCCACATGAACACTTTTATTAAATCCTTCAGTTTTTTAATTCTTATAGCTCTCTTCTCTTGCTCAGAAAGCAAAAAAGAAGAAATCTCCAAAAAAGCTGATTATACCTGGGAAGTCAAGGACTCTGTAGATCTGGAATTTTTAGGAAATCCCTTGATCGCCGACGTCAGTCCTGATGGGTCAAATCTCTTGTTTTATGATTATGCCAGCAAGGGGATCATTGTCACGGATGGAAAAGGAAACATTAAAAGTCAATTCTCTAAAACGGAGGACACTCCCGATGCCTATGGCTTTATGATGGAAATCCCTGGTTTTTACCAATCAGATCAATTGGTAGTAGTGGGTATGAAAGGGGTTTTCATATATGATTTAGATGGCAATATGATTCAAAAACTAGATCATCCAGAATCATTAGGCGGGGCGGGTTTTATGAGTTTCCCCGGGAAACATACGGAGACCACAAAATTAAACGGGAAGGATTTCTTGCTCTCAAAATCAGTAAGAATGCATGATAGTTTTGCTGGAGAATCGAAGTTTTACGATTCTTTCAGAGCATTGGAACTAATCAACCCTGAATCCGAAGAACTAACAGAGATCGTCCCTTTTGAGGAAGGAAGTATGTTTTTAAATGGCACAGGCTATTATGAAAGCGATTACTCTCCTGCCTTTACTTCAAAAAATGGAAAGCTATACATCAGTTTAGGAGCAGAGCAAAAGCTAAATGTTTATAATCTTTCCGAAACAGCAGTTGAATTAGACACAGTTATTTCTTTCACTATCCCCGGATTTCAAGAATTAGAGCCAAAGGATTTTGCTCAATTTGCAGAAGGCACCATCACCATCAACGGCGGGACTCCAGCTATTAGGAATATCCATTTGACCGAAGGGAAAATTCTTCTCCATTATTATCCAGGTCATGACCCTGCTAAAATATCAGAGGCGGAAGCACTTTGGGAACAAGGAAAGTCAGAAGAAGCAGAAGCTTTGTATAAAAAATTAGAGTCTGAACTCAATCAAGGCGTATTAATCTTTGATGAGAACACGCTTGCGCTGGAGCAAAACCTGATGTTACCCGAATACATCAATAAAGATGGTTTTGTATCAGCTGGAGGGTATTTATGGATGGAAAAAGAAAAGGATGAAGAAGTAGAAGAAGATTTTTTGAGAATTTATAAAATGAAACTAGTTGAAAATGAATAATAAAGGCTTTTTAAATCTCTTTTTAACCCTCTCACTCCTTTCCTGCGCTACTAAAGAAAATAAAGAATCCCAATCCGCCCAGACTTCTAACGAATGGGAACTGCAGATCCTTGATTCCATACAGGTGGATTATTTAGGGGAAATTTCTACTGGTGATTTTAGAGACGGAAAGGGTTTGCTCTATGACTACAAGTCCAATACTTTAATCAAAATCGATTATGAAGGGCAAGTGTTGAACACTCATACTTTCGCCAAAGACGGACCTAATTCAATTTCCTTTATTTCCACTGTCAAATTTGATCCGGATGGAAATCCCTACATCGGTAATTATAGAGGCCCATATTATAAATTAGAGGAAGATCTTTCCGTCAAAAGAAATATTGCCTTGCCCTTTCCATCCCAATCATTTGGTGGCTTAATGGATGAGAAATCATTTGAGTTTTGGCAAGACAATATAATAATTCACTTTCCTGGAAGAGATGAAGAAAGCCCTTACACAGACACTTATCTATCTGAAAGTTTTTTACTAGAAAAGTTAAATCCTGTTACTGGAGAAAGCAGTCCATTAATTCGTACTCCTGGCACTTCAAAATTCAGTACAGGCCTGCTTTACGAAAGACCATCTATTTCATTTACGCTTTCTGACAATGATCTATTGCTTTACTTTAATAATGAACCCAAAATCCACAGGTTTAATCTACTAGATTCAGGGAGGCACATTGAGACCCTAGAATTTAACCCTTCCAAATTCATCGAAGCTCCAGAATTGAAAGACAAAACTGAACGTTATGGCTACGAAAAATTGATCGAAGGAAATGTTTTCGGGGTATTTACTAATAAGAATTTGATGGTCGTGCACTATTCCCAAGGGATATCTGAAGAGGTTTTTGGCAACTTTGAATTCAAGTTCCCTGAAGATTTCACCAAACTTATTGCTCTAAACCAATCTTATTTCAAAGTTTACGACACAGAAAAAGGCTGGTCGAATGAGATACCAATTTCTAATAAAGTCAAACAACTCTTTGCTATGGAGGATCCTGCCAAACCATTTTTCGCTTTACGAAACGACGAATACATCGGCGAAGAGCAGGAATACCTAACTTTTTACAAATTACAATTGGTGCAAAAATGAAAAAACTGAACCACCTATTGCTTCTTTCAATAGCTGCGATAAGTATGTCTGCCTGCTCAGGTGAAAAAGATGAAACCAAGCCGGCCACTCCTCTTTCAGAACTAGCCTTAGAATTTGAAATTTATGATTCTCTTGTTGTCGATTATCTTGGCACTATGGAATTACAAGATGTAAGTCCTGATCAAAAAACCTTCTTATTAAGAGACCAAAACAGTGACAGCATTTTCGTGTCAAATAATAAAGGTGATATATTAGAAAGATTTAAACTAAGTGGTGAAGGGCCAAATCAATTTAAGGAAAGGCTATATGGATTATATCAATTTCTTACGGATGAGGAGTTTTTAATTCCTACTACTGGTGGTGTTTATCGATATGAGCTACAGGGAAAGCTCATCAAACATTACAAACCAGATTTTACCGGTATGGCTCAGATAATTATCTCCGGGAGGGATAATTTATTCATCAAAGACGAAAAAGTCTATCTCAACCTTCCGGGAAGAGGCTCAAATGAATACGGACAGCAAGGGGTAGATTACCAGACAAAATCAACTCATGTTGAGGTTTTAGATCTCCAAAAAGAAGAATACACTCCTGCCATCAAATTCCCAAACACATCCAAATTCGGCAGTAATGAAAAAGCTTATAAATTCTATTCTTATTACCCAACACTGACCTTATCCGAAGACAGTCTATTTATTTCCTACCGACATGAACCAAAAATATTTGGCTATCCCTTATCCGATTTAAATCAATTAGGGTCTACGAAAACATTGCCTTTTGAAACCTTTGTCCAAAATGAACCGAAAGATGACAAAGTCAACAATAACATAGAAATCAGTGAATTATATGCTGGAACAATTAACAGCATCCATGTTATAGATGACAACCATTTCTTAGTAGATTATTTAGGTGGAATCACCAAAGAAGAATACAGCGAGGCGAATTCAGTTGCCGAAGAAAATGGCGAACAACCATGGGAAGAAATCGGAAAAATAAATAAAGGGGGATTCGTAATTTTTAATGGCTCCGAATTGAGCATGCCTATTCATAAGCCTTCAATCCTTGGAAACTTAAACAAATTTGTTTCAAAAGATGAGGTTTGGTTTTCCCTTAATTTTTCGGAAGCGGAAAACGACTATTCGGTAATTTATAAAACCAGAATAGTCGAAAAATAAAGACATAAAAAATCCCGATAGATTGATTTCTATCGGGATTTTATTTTTTCAATTTTTAAAAGAGTCTGAAACCTAGAGAAAGAATCCATTGATTCAATCGATGATCCGTCTCATAGGAGCCCACGTTGGAAGAAATATTCCCTAAGGCACTTTCATATTTGGCATCTATTATCAAATTTCCAATATCAAGCCCCAAACCAGCCTGATACCCTATCGTTGACTTTTTAAAATCTGCATCTTGTAAATCATCCCCGGCATTTTTAAGCTCTGAATTCACGTCAAAACTTGCGATGGGACCTGCTTGTAGTCTTAGAAGGTTAAATAACTTAAACCCTACCATAATGGGCACATCCAGTCTATTGAAGGTAGACTCATACTCACTTCTTGGCTCTGTCCCCATATTATCAAAAGAAAATGTTGCTTTCGTCTGGGTATACAAAACCTCTGGCTGAACAAAGAAACCTGCAAGTCCGATTCTTCCGAAAATACCGACATGGTATCCGAATTTAGCATCTCCAGATTGGAAATGTTCTTTTGAAAGATCCAGTTTGCTTTGGCTAATCCCTACTTTGGGTCCAATGGCAAAATCCTGAGAACACCCGACTAGGGCAAAACTCAAAAAGGCGAGGGTAAAAAGAAGTTTTTTCATGCTAGCTATCGTTGGTTTAGAAAATACTAACGCAGGTTTTTTAAATAAATTAACAATTCCCCTGCCATTTTATTTCAGCGAATTCACTCTCTTAAAAAATTACGCAAAAAAAAAGCTGTCTCAGTCTGGCTATAAATAGCATTCCGAGACAGCCTCTTAAATAGACTAGTATGTAAATTAAATCTTATGCAGCTTGAGGATCACCAAACACGCCTACCATATTTAAGATCAATAAAATGATCACCAATGGGCAAACCCATTTGATAAAGAACATCCAACCAGAACGGAAAGGACCTTTAAATCCAGGAGCACCAGAAGCCAATTCATCTGCATAATCCGAGATTTTTTGACCCCAACCCGTGTATAAACTCAGCATCAAGCAAATCACAATCACTGCGAAGGTACCGAATACAAAGTCCATGATTCCGAAAAAGCCTTCCAACTTGTTTCCGAAGAAATTCAAATGGAAATTATGGAAGAAATTACCTGGGATTTGAGATAACGCGGATGGAACAGAAAGTGCCATTGCTGCGATTCCCACAGTCCAAGTGGATCTTTTACGTCCCCATTTTCTATCATCGATCAAATAAGCCACCGGCACTTCCAACATGGAAATAGTAGATGTCAAGGCCGCTACCATCAAAAGGATAAAGAATAAACCTCCAATGATATTTCCACCTGGCATCGCGTCAAAAACTTTAGGCAAAACGTCGAAAACCAAGGCTGGTCCAGCCGCTGGATCTTTCCCAGGAAGCAAGGCAAATAAAGCGGGGAATACCATCAAACCACCCAAAAGAGCTACTGATGTATCCATACCTGCAATCCAACCCGCAGACTGGATAATATTAGATTTTTTAGGCAAATAAGACCCGAAAGTAATCATCAGACCCCATCCAACAGACATGGAGAAAAAGGCTTGTCCTAGCGCTTGAAGAATCACCGTAGGGTTGATCTTCGCAAAGTCTGGCGTCAAATAATATTCGATACCAGCCTGGGCACCTTCTAATGTCACAGATCTTCCCGCAATGAAAATAATGATGATGAATAAGACTGGCATCAAGAATTTAGAGGCTTTTTCAATTCCTCCGGAAACCCCTCCTAGCACAATCAAAATCGTCATCATGATGAAAATGAAGGTCAAAGGAATCACATACAATGGTGTCTCCACAAACACTTCGAAATCAATCGGAATATTGATGATTTCTGTAAAAATGTATCCAACTGTCCATCCAGCAATCACTGAATAGTAGCTAAAAACAAAAAAGCAGACTAATACACAAAGTACGCCTGCAGATTGCCAAAATTTATTTCCTCCGGTTTCTCTAATAGCACCGATAGGATTCTTACCAGATCTTCTACCTAAAGCAATTTCATTGAACAACAATGGAAGTGCGATTAAAAGAACACAGATGATGTATACAAAAACAAAGGCTCCTCCTCCGTTTTCACCTACTAAATATGGAAATCTCCATATATTCCCCAGACCTACTGCCGAACCTGCCGCGGCCATGATAAAACCGAGGCTTGACCCCCACTGACCTCTTTCTTCGGTGTTTGGACTTGCTGCCATAATTATTTTATTGAATTAAATTTGAGTGATACTAAAGTAACTATTTGGGAAATTCACCCAGTTTTACGAGCTGGCTAAGATAATTTGTTTTGCTAAAATACCAATTGCCGTTCGGAAAGTTTTCGGTTGATAACCAAGCTCTTTTCGAGCTTTTTCTATGATAAATCCAGTTTTTAAAGGTCTTTTTGCAGGCTGTGTAAAGATTTTTGAATCAACTTTGGCAATTAGGGATTTATCCAAGTCAAAATAATCTGCCGTCATGATCGCCATTTCGTATGGAGTCATAAAGTCTGAACCTGAAATATTATATACTCCTTCAGCTCCTTGCTCAGCAATTAATATACACCCAGCTGCTAAATCTTCCGCTAATGTAGGCGTTCGATATTGATCATCCACCACCTGAATATTCTTACCTGACTCCAAGGATGACTTAACCCATAAAATGATGTTGGAACGGCTCATATCATGAGCAATCCCAAACACCAACACGGTTCTGGCAATAGCCCATTTGAAAGTAGAATTCATGACCAATTGCTCTGCTTTTAGCTTGGTCTCACCATAGTAATTGACAGGTTTTGCAATAGCTTCTTCATCCAAAGGTCCTTCCTCACCAGAAAAAATAAAGTCAGTGGAAACAAAGATGAAATGTGTATTCAATTTCTCAGATGCTTGTAACAAATAGGAAGTAGCATTGACATTGGCATCATATGCAGCTTCCTGATTCAACTCGCATTCATCCACATTGGTCATGGCAGCTCCATGAATCAAAATGTCTGGCTTTATTTCCGATAAAACTTCCTGAACCTTCGCCTCATCAGTGATATCCAGAGAGACATATTTGAACCCACCGAATGGCAAACGGCTTTCACCTTTTCCACATCCAATGACTTCGAATTCATCTTTTTCCAACAGTTGAGCCACTAGCTTTTGACCAAGCAAGCCATTGACTCCCGTAATGAAAAGCTTCTTTTTATTTACTTTCGGGGTATTTGTACCCATATTTTTTTTCGATTTGCTTTTTGGACATTTTTTCTACAGTGACAGACATATAGATAGGCTCAGTCGGCTTATCTCTGAAACCTGTTGGCTGGTCACCTATTCGTTCTACCACATCTATACCTTCCAGCACTTGTCCAAAAACGGTATACTCTCCATCCAAATGAGGGGTTCCTCCCACAGTAGTATAGGCCTGGATTTGCTCATCTGAGAATTCCTTTGACACATTGATATTTAGTGATTCCTCGATTTCATCTTTTTTAGAAATCAACAAAGTGGTCAGACTATCAAATTCCTCCGCTTCATAGAGCCTCATATATTCGTTTTTCAAATCCTCTTGGCTGCCCAATTGTATGTATTTCATAAATGCAGGCTGCAACTTGCTCAGATCTACCAATAGCTCTTCCTCTGTGTAAACTTGCCCTAATACGATATAAAACTGAGAACCATTAGACCTCTTTTCTGGATTTATTCCGTCTGGCTGACGAGCCGCGGCAATCATCCCTCTTTTATGAAAATGATTGGGTCTGATTTCATGCGCTTGGGTAGGCCAAACTGCCGGAGGTAAACCTTCTTTGGTAAACACATCTCCTCCTTGTGCCATAAAGCCTTTCATCACCCGGTGAAATTCCGTGGAATCAAAGCGTCCTTCTTCGGCAAGTTGGATAAAATTAGACTTATGATTAGGGGTGTCATCAAAGAACACAGCCACGATATCTCCATATTCTGTATGGATGGTAGCAATTGAATCCTTATTACTTGAGCAGGAAAAAGTGAAACTCAGTGCTACTAGTAAAAGAAGTGATGTTAGAGTACGCATTACTTTCCTAATGTTGATTTGATTTGATCCAGAATAACCTTTCCTCCAGCCGCAAAGACTTCTTTAGCCAATTGCTTACCTATTTTTTCCGGATCTGAAGCAGAACCAGAAACCAATAGAGAAATCCTTTCGGAACCATCGAGACTAACGATACCGCCTTTCAGTTTAATTTCCTCGCCTTCCATTGTTGCCAAGGCAAAAACCGGAATACTACATCCGCCTTCCAAGACTCTCAAATAAGCCCTTTCAGCCCGAAGCTTCAGCGATGTCTCCGTATGATTACATGCATCAATAATCTGTTTTTTCACCTCAGGGTCAAGTTTTTCAGCTACTTCAATAGCCACTGAACCCTGTCCCACTGCCGGCGTAAATTCATTCAAGTCCAGTTTCTGAGCAATCATTTCATCATAGCCCATTCGGTGAACTCCCGCATAGGCAAGCAATAGTGCATCACAAAGTCCTTCTTCCATTTTTCGAATCCGGGTTTGTAAATTTCCTCTCACTTCCACAGTCTTCACATGTGGGTAGAAATGCTTAAGCGTGGCCACCCTTCGGGTAGAAGAAGTTCCTAGAGTAAGAGGTTTTGAAGCACCGGAAAGATCAATATCCTTTTTGTGGGAAGCCAATACATCATTCTCTGTTTCTCGCTCTGTAAATGCTATAATTTCAAATCCCTCAGGGAGATTTGACTGCATGTCTTTGGCACTGTGTACAGCAATATCGATCCTACCGTCAAGAAGCTGATCTTCCAATTCTTGGGTAAAAACACCCTTGCTGCCAATCTTAGCAATGGAAACATCCAAAATCTGATCACCTTTGGTATCGATAATCACAATTTCAGCTTTCAACCCGGCTTTCACCAGCAACTCCTCCACATAATATGCTTGCCAGAGAGCTAGTTTACTACCTCTGGTACCGATCTTGATCAATTTACTCATTGATTTTTGATTGTATTTGAAGTCTTCTTATTGACTCCTACTTCTATAAATTTTATTATTTCGCCTGCTATATCCAGACCTGTAGCTTTTTCTATTCCCTCCAGACCTGGAGAACTATTAACTTCCAAAATTAACGGTCCGCGGGCAGATTGAAGCATGTCCACTCCGGCAACGTCCAAGCCCAAAGCTTTGGCTGCATTCAACGCTGCAGATCGCTCCGCCCTGGATAGTTTAATCACTGTGGCCATTCCACCTCGATGCAAATTAGATCTAAACTCTCCTTCTGCTCCTTGACGCTTCATCGCACCAACGACTTTACCATTCACTACGAAAGCGCGAATATCGGCACCTTTTGCCTCTTTTATAAATTCTTGGACAATGATCCTTGCCTTTAGGCCATGAAAAGCTTCAATAACTGATTGACCTGCCTTTTTTGTCTCTGCCAAAACTACCCCAAGACCTTGGGTCCCTTCCAGCAATTTTATAATTAAAGGTGCCCCTCCTACATGTTCTATGATTTGCTTTTCTCCGCCTTTTGAAAAATTAGTAAATGCTGTTTTAGGCATTCCTAAGCCAGCTTTGGATAAAATCTGTAAGCTTCTCAACTTATCCCTACTTCGGACAATCGCCTGAGAGTTTACCACCGAAAAAGCCCCCATGAGTTCAAATTGCCTTACTACAGCCGTTCCGTAAAAGGTTACCGAAGCACCTACCCTCGGAATGATCGCATCTACATCGGTAATTTTCTCTCCTTTATAGATGATGGATGGCCCCTCTTGCTCAATGATCAAATCACAAACACTATGGTTGATAATCATTGGCACATGACCAGCTTCCACTATTGCCTCATACAGGCGTTTGGTGGAATATAAATTTGGGTTCCTCGAAAGGATAGCGATTTTCATGGGAATGTTTTTTACAAAAGTCTGGCTTTATTTTACAGCCTTCTTTTGACGATAAATTTTGGCTAGATTATAACCTGAGACATCTACAAGGAATCTCTTAAATAAGATTTTCCTTCCCAGCAAGATGGAGTTTCTCATGCTAGACCGGTCAGAAAGTGTAAACTCTGCAGTGTACTCCTCTCCTGCAAATTTGAATCCTATTTCGATCAAATATCGGATTTCGGCCTGCCCAAATGAATTTTTAACACTCTTTTCACGAAAATTCTCGTATCGCAGAACTTCACCTGTATAGCCCCTTAGACCTGGCATCAGAACCTGAAAAGTCAAAATTCGTTTGCCATCTTCCTCTACTACCTTAATATTTTCTGCATGTATACTACTTGTATAGGCACCTGTATCCACTTTTGCCCAAACTAAATTGAGCCCAAATTCTGGGATAGAAATTTTCTCTCTTCTTCCTATTATCTTTTTTTCCATGTCAATGCGTTCTACTCATCATAGCTTTTAAAACCTTCATAGAAAGGTCTGCGAAAATCAATTTGGCATTGCCATTTCTTTCTAAATGATAATGTGCCTGATTAAAGGTATTGTAGAGTTTCATGACATGATTTTCATCCAATACCGTCTTACTGATCTTGTCTATAAACTCTCTATCCGAGCCAGTTGTCCTTAATAATTCATTCAAGTCTGCATTTTTCAACATCACTTCCCTCAACACGTTCAAACCAGAAAGCATGAAGGACTTTTGAGCCTCCTTGTCATACTTTTGAAACTCATCGGCAAAATTGAAAATATCTTTAAACTTCTTGGTATAGCAAGAAAGAAACAACCGCCTTACTTTACTAATTTGCTCATCTTCAACCTTATTGATCAAGCGATTAGCCTCTCTCAAATTCCCATCTGCAAGCATGGAAACCTGCTCTGCGGTCTTTTGGTCACAGGATTCTGAACCCACCAAATGACTCACTATTTCTTCGTCGGAAAAGCCTCGAATTAAAACCTTTTGCGTTCGGGATAAAATGGTTGTTAGCAATTGGTCTGGTTGAGAGGTGATCAACATAAACACCGTCTTTGCCGGTGGTTCCTCAATTATTTTCAGGAGGGAGTTTGCTGCAGAAGGGTGTAAATATTCTACACCCCAGATCAGCATAATTTTATAGCCTCCTTCAAATGACATCAGAGAAAGAGACTGAATGATCCTCTTCGCGGCATTTTTGGAAATATTTAACTGCTTCTTTTCAAACCCGCTATAGTAAATGAAGTCATGGATATTACCATAAGGATTCTCCAGAACAAAATTCCTGAAGTTGGCAAGCTCGTGATTTTTCTCATCCTCGCTTTCAGAATCCTTTTTCTCTTTTGAAATGGATGGAAAAGCGAAATTTAAATCAGGAACGATCAGCTTTTCCATTCTCTTACAATAAGAGCATTCTCCACAGGCATCCTCTTCCCCAGGATTCTGACAGAATAAATAGGTAGAAAGTGCCAAAGCCATCGGTAGATTGGCAGAACCTTCTGGACCATGAAAAAGTAAAGCATGGGCCAAATGATTATTCTTGACGGCACTGATTAGATTCTTTTTTGTTTCGGGAAGCCCCGGTATATCTGCAAAACGCATGTTTCTATTTAATCAATAAGAAGTCTCCCAAATTCTATAGGTTTTGGTTAATTCAAAAATCCATTGCAGGATTTCTTCATCTTTTTTAGTCCAAGGTACTTTTCTTCGACCCATGACCAACTCTGCAGTTTCCTTGAATTTAAGAAATTGATAAGTGGAATAACCTTCAGATCCACCCCAAGCAAAGGATGGAATGAAATTTCTTGGAAAGCCTCCACCATATATATTGGCTCCCACACCGACAACTGTCCCTGTATTAAACATGGTGTTAATACCACACTTCGAGTGATCCCCCATCATCAAGCCGCAAAACTGCAGACCTGTGTTTGAAAAACTACCTTTGGTATAATCCCAAAGCTTGACAGAGGCATAATTGTTTTTAAGATTGCTCGTGTTGGTATCTGCTCCCATATTACACCACTCTCCAATCACCGAGTTACCAAGAAAGCCGTCATGACCTTTATTACTATATCCGAAAAATACGGAATTAGAAATCTCTCCTCCGACTTTTGAAAAAGGACCTACAGTGGTATCACCTCTTAATTTAGCTCCCATGTTTACAGTAGATCCCTCACAAAGAGCAAAAGGCCCCCTGATTAATGCACCCTCCTGAATTTCAGCATTTTTCCCGATATAGATAGGCCCGTTTTCTGCATTTAAAACTGCTGCTTTGACATTCGCCCCTTCTTCTATAAAAATATTTTCAGGAGCATATACTTTTGTAAATGGATCGGACAACTTTTCAGAAACCCTACCATGGGTGATAATGTGATAATCTGAAATTATTTGAGCTCCGTTGAATTGGAAGATATTCCAGGTTTTTTGAAGAAGCATGGGTTCAAAGTCAATCTGAACAACCTCCTTCTCTTTTGCTGAATCCAATTTCTTCTCCTCAGAACTGATATGTGAGGCTAGGAGTATCTTCCCAAAATAAAGTGACTGATTTTTCTTCAGACTGCTCAATAGTGCCACTTCTTTCTCGCCAGGAAGCCACGCACCATTCACTGCCAAATGATCCCCTGAAGACCTTGGAAATTTATCCTGCAAATACTTTTGAGTAAAATAGGATACTTCTGCCTTAGAATAGGCCTGCCATTTTTCAGAAATTTTTAAAATCCCTATTCGGATATCTGCGACCGGCCTGGTAAAAGTAAAAGGAAGTAAAGATCCCCGAATAGCCGGATCATCAAACAGCAATAAGTTATCCATGGAGCAAAAATAAAAAAGTCTCCCGGATTCCATACCCCAGGAGACTTTTTAGAATTCTTTTCGGAAGAATTACTTCTTCTTCGCGTATCTTCTGTTGAATTTCTCAACACGACCTGCTGTATCAAGCATCATTTTCTTACCAGTGTAGAACGGGTGAGATTGAGAGCTCACTTCGATTTTATACACAGGATATTCTTTCCCATCTTCCCATTCGATAGTTTCGCTAGTTTCGATAGTAGACTTGGTCAAGAACTTAAACTCGCTAGAAGTGTCATAGAAAACCACGTCTCTGTAGTTTGGATGAATATCGGCTTTCATTGTATCGTTAGTTTTTAGTACCTTTTTCAAATGAGGCACAAAGTTATTCTTTTTCAGAAAATCCACCAAATCTTTATCAAGTATTTCTGATGGTTTTATCAAAATCAGTCAACTTTCGCTATAAAATTCAAAAATACTGCCTTTATTTAAGTATTACATACCTTTTTTAGCCAAATTCTAATGCAAAAAAAATCACTTGGATCTGCTGATCTTCAATGGATTGTCCTTCTAGCCTTCCTTTTCAGTCCTTTTTTGGCTAATGCCCAAGGTTCCTACATCCCTTATAATCGAGATTACTATCATACCCTGGATCGATATGACATTCTCCGTGGGCGGAATAATCCTGTCTATAGGTCAGCAACCAAACCATATCGCCGAGATGATGTGGGAGCCTTCTTGGATAGTTTGGTGGATGACCCGGTGATTAAATCTAGAGTAGATGAATTCAACCTCGCCTACCTAAGCCAAGACAATTGGGAGTTTGTGAGCCATGAAACTCCAGAGTCCAAGAAACCATTTCTGAAAGCACTTTATAGAAGACCTGGAGATTTTGCACATTATTATAGTGATGATTTTGACATTCACGTAAGTCCTGTCATATATCTAAATGGAGGTATTGAGCCAGACAATGAGCAAAACCCCAATCGACTTTCCAGAGGTGTAGTTCTACGAGGATCTGTAGATAAGAAGGTAGGGTTCTTTACCTATTTCACGACCTCGGAAGCATTTTTCCCCAGCTGGGTCAAAGGCTACGCTGAAAACAACGGTGCTGTACCCGGACAAGGATTCTGGAAAGAATATAATGGAAACGGCTACAGCTATTTCTCGGCAATGGGACATATTAGCTATAATATCACTAAGCATATTGAAGTGGAAGTTGGGCATGATCGAAATTTCATAGGGGAAGGTTATCGCTCTTTCCTTCTTTCTGATTTCTCCAATCCCTACATGTTTGTCAAATTCAATACACGCATTTGGAAGTTCCAGCTAACCAATATCTGGACTCAAATGACAGCGGATGTAGATTATGATCGTGGTAGACCTACAGATGGAAGGTACACTCAAAAGTGGTTTTCATTCCATCGCCTAGGTTTCAACATTGGAAAAAGCATAAACCTAGGGTTCTTTGAGTCAGTCATGACTGATAAGGCTGACTTTAACTATTTCAATCCAATTGTTTTTACCGGTGGGTGGAGCAATCCTTAGGAACACCGGATAAAGTTATGCTGGGAATTGATGGTAAGTGGAATTTTTATCCAGGGATGCAATTCTATGGTCAGTTTGCTTTGGATGAATTTGTCTTCTCCGAGTTTTTCGGTCAAGATGGCAAAGGCTCCAAGCGAAATAAATACGGTATCCAGGCAGGCTTCAAATACATTGACTTGTTCAAAATTTCCAACCTGGATCTCCAATTGGAATTTAACTCAGCAAGACCTTACACTTTTCAAGAAAAAGTTGACTTCCAATCCTACAGCAACTGGAGAACTCCGCTTACACACCCTAGAGGAGCCAACTTCCGGGAGATGCTGGGAATCATCCGATATCAACCAATTCCCAAATTGAATTTAACCTTGACAGGAATGTATCAGTTTTATGGAGCTGACCCTGACGCCGAAACCAACTGGGGTGGTGATGTATTAAAAAATAGGCTTGAAGGTAGCCCCACAGGATTATTTGGAAATGAAATTGGGCAGGGGATTGAAAACAAGGTTGTTCAATCCAACCTCAACGCCAGTTATATGCTAAGGCATAATTTCTTTATCGATGCTTCACATACATTTCGACAAAGAACTGCTCAGGATTTAAACAGTCCAGAGACAAGCAATTATCTACAATTAGCATTCCGATGGAACTTCACTAGGCCTGATTACAATTACTAATTGGAAACTTCAGGCGCCATTTTTCCGTAACTTGCGGATTATTCCATGACTATTTGTTTATGAAGACCTATTTACGAATCCTTTCCTATGCCAAGCCTTACGGAAAGTTCGTGCCCGTATATATAGTATATGCTTTTCTTTCCATTGTTTTTGGGCTCCTAAACTTCACTCTTTTAAAGCCTTTATTCGATGTGATCTTTGAGCAGGTGGATCCTCAAGTACTAGAAGTCTACCAACAAAAACCAGATTTCAGCTTCTCAGTAGAATATTTCTCTCATCTTTTCAATCATTATTTTCTTGAGGTTGCTTCAGAGTATGGTAAACTGGGAACGCTGTTTTATGTCTGCGGCATTATTGTCATTTCAGTATTCTTATCCAATCTATTCACCTATTTATCAGGGGTAGTTTTGGCTAAAGTTCGTGCCTTAGTCATCAAAAGGATGCGAATGGATATTTTTAATCAGGTCAGCAAACTTCATATTGGGTATTTTTCCAATGAACGAAAAGGTGACCTCATGTCTAAAATGACAAATGACGTTCAGGAGGTAGAAAACTCTATTGTGCAATCCTTGAGAGTTGTCTTTAAAGAGCCGGCAACCATCATTCTATACTTCGCAGTTTTGTTTTTCATGTCTGCGAAACTGACTTTTTTCACGATTTTGATTATCCCTATCACCGGGGCAATTATTGGTGGAATTACCAGAAGGCTGAAAAAGAAAGCAGTAGAAAGCCAGCAATCACTGGGGAGAATAGTCAATATTCTGGATGAGTCATTGGGAGGAATGCGAGTCATTAAAGCATTTAATGGTGAGTTTTTTATGAAGAAAAAGTTTGACGAGGAGACGGATTATTACTCTGGCGTCAATGTCAACATGGCCCGGAAAAATGAATTGGCTTCTCCGATTTCTCAATTTCTGGGTGTGACTGTTGTTGCGGGTATTCTGGTTTATGGAGGTAGCTTGGTCTTAAGTGGAGAGTCCCAATTAGGAGCCAGTGACTTTATTACTTACATCATTATTTTCACCCAAGTATTGAACCCAGCCAAGGAAATTTCGAGAGCGGTAAGCAGCATACAAAGAGGAATTGCTTCAGCGGATCGAATTTTTGAAGTGGTAGATACCAACCCGCAGATTAACTCTCCTGAGAAACCTGTGAAACTTTCGAAGTTTGAGAAGGAAATAGAATTTAAGAATGTCAGTTTTGCCTATGAGGATACATTGGTATTAAAAAACATTCAATTCACCCTCGAAAGAGGAAAAACCATTGCTTTAGTGGGCCCTTCCGGTGGAGGAAAATCTACTTTGGCAGATTTAGTCCCTAGATTCTATGACCCTGCAGGAGGAGAAATCTTACTGGATGGAAATAACTTAAAGGATTTTAGCTTAGTAGATCTAAGGTCCCTAATGGGAATTGTTACCCAAGAGTCTATTTTATTCAATGATTCAGTTTTCAACAACATTGCTTTTGGGGTAGAAAATGCTACCGAGGAGCAAGTAATAGAGGCAGCAAAAATTGCCAACGCACATCAGTTTATCTCTCAAATGGAAAATGGGTATCAAACATCAATTGGTGAGCGGGGATCCAAACTTTCCGGAGGGCAACGCCAAAGAATTAGTATTGCTAGAGCGGTTCTTAAAAATCCTCCAATTTTAATTTTAGATGAAGCAACTTCGGCCCTGGATTCAGAATCAGAATTATTAGTTCAGGAAGCTTTGACTAAGTTAATGGCCAATAGAACCACATTAGTCATCGCCCACCGCTTAAGTACAATTCAGCACGCAGATGAAATATTAGTTATTGAAAAAGGAGAAATTGTGCAACGCGGAACACATACTGAGCTCATGCAGAAAACAGGCTTGTATCAGAAACTTTCTAGTATACAGTCGGTTTAGTATATTCGTATATAAATAACGTTTTTATGAAAAAATTTCATCAGATATCACAGATAGCCTTACTGCTTTTCTTTTTGGCGTACCTTGTGTTTTTCATTGCATTCAATACGCTAGGAGGCATTTTTGGCATGGATGAAGTCACTTCAGACAGCATGGTAAAAATCATGCTTGGGGGTCTTTTTATTTTTCTGATCACTTGGTTAGCCGGCACAATGACACTTAACAAGATGACCAAACAGTTGGCGAAAAAAGAAGCCGAAATGCATGAGCTTAAATCTAAATTGTATGATCTGGAACACCCAAGCCCTGCAAATCCAAAAAAACAAAACATCCCCGATTCGAAGGTAAATCCAGAGTCTGATGAATCAGGAATCAAGCCTAGACAAAATTATACCGATTGATCATAAATGATCTTTTAGGTCGCCTATTTTCAAAATCAAAAAAGGAAACTTAAACAGTTTCCTTTTTTTGTAGAAATAACAGCGGAAATGGGGATTCATTCGCAGAATCTGACTGAAAAGTCTTAGAGATTCTATCTCAAAAAACTCAATTTTACTTTTCTTAAATTTCAAAAACCACTCAATTAAAATACAGTACCCTGTTTAAAATGAAAAGATCGATTCCCAACCTTATTTTCCTATGTCTACTTTTCGCTTTTTCCTGCTCTACAAAAACAGCGAAGGAAGATGCAAAAGTAGCAAATGCTCCAAACATCATTCTTATTTTGGCTGATGATCTGGGTTTTTCCGATTTAGGTAGTTTTGGCGGAGAAATTCAAACACCAAACTTGGATTGGCTGGCAAATCAAGGAATCCGATTCACCCAATTTTATAACACCTCACGTTGTTGCCCAACGCGTGCATCCTTATTGACTGGATTGTATAATCATCAGGCGGGGATTGGCCACATGACTACTGACACGGGGCAGGAAGCCTACCGTGGGCACATTTCTAATTCCGCTGTCACCATCGCAGAGGTCTTGAAAAGTTCAGGCTATTCTACTGGGATGGTGGGGAAATGGCATGTTTCAAATACAGTGGTTCAGGACACACCAGAAAAGCAATTGGCTTGGTTGAATCACCAGGAGCATCACCCTCTTTTTTCACCGATCGAGCAATACCCAACTAATCGGGGTTTTGAAAAGTATTTCGGAAATATCTGGGGAGTAGTAGATTTCTTTGACCCCTTTAGTTTAGTAAATGGCACCGAGCCGGTAAAGGAAGTTCCTGAAAACTATTACCACACCGATGCAATAAACGATACTGCCTCAGTTTATATTAAGGAGTTTGTGGAAAAAGACGAACCCTTCTTCTTATATGTAGCTCATACAGCTCCCCATTGGCCTTTACATGCCTTACCTGAAGATATTGAGAAATATAAAGACACTTATACTGTTGGCTGGGATGCCATTCGAGAGCAACGCTATAAAAAATTAATTGAACTCGGAATAATTGATGAAGCACGCTACCCTCTTTCCGAACGATGGAATAATGAGTTAAGCTGGGAAGATAATCCAGACAAAGAATTTGACGCAAGAGCTATGGCAGTCCATGCTGCCATGATTGATAGAATGGACCAAGGTATTGGAAGAATTATAGAAACGCTAAAAGAAACTGGCGAGCTAGAAAACACCTTGATCGTTTTCTTAAGTGACAATGGAGCTAGCTCTGAAAGCAGTATGCGATACGGTCCTGGCTTTGATCGACCTAGCCAAACACGTAAGGGCGAGCCGATCGCTTACCCAGTCGACAAGGATGTAATGCCGGGCCCTCAAACAACTTTCACTTCCATCGGTCAGCGATGGGCAAATGTTTCCAACACTCCATTTCGTTACTGGAAAATGGAATCTTTTGAAGGAGGAGTGCATACTCCTATGATTGCTTTTTGGCCAAATGGAATCAGTGCAGAACCTGGAAGTATTTCTAATCAGGTAGGCCATGTCATGGACTTCATGGCCACATTCATTGATGCAGCAAGTGCAGAATACCCAAGTGATTTTGCTGGAAATAAGATCAAACCAATTGCTGGAAAAAGTTTAATTCCTGTTTTTCAAGATCAACAACGGGAAGGGCACCCTACCCTTTTCAATGAGCATGAGGGCGGAAGGTCTGTGCGTACCGAAAAATGGAAACTTGTCACCTTAGCAGCCAATGAGCCATGGCAGCTTTTTCAAATTACAGAAGACCAAACGGAAACGAAAAACGTAGCTGGAGACTTTCCTGAAGTAGTTCAGGAGTTAGATAGTTTATGGCAGAATTGGGCTAAAGCGAATAAGGTAATTCCAAAACCATAACCCCTTTTCAATGGCGAAAAAGAAATTTCAATTGCTTTTAAGTCTTTAATTCTCCTAAATAATGTATATTAAAAAGAAGAAACCTTTTCTTTTTTTCAAACTATGGTAGCAAAAACTTTTGGAAGTGCCGTTTCCGGCGTGGATGCTAATATTATTACCATTGAAGTAAATGTTGGGCAAGGGACTAGCTTTTACATGGTAGGACTGCCAGATTCGGCAGTAAAAGAATCGCAACAACGTGTAGAATCCGCATTGAAATTTTTCGGATATAGGATGCCTCGCCAAAAAGTTGTGATCAATTTAGCTCCGGCAGATATTCGTAAAGAAGGTTCTTCTTATGATCTTCCCATTGCCATGGGGATTTTACAAGCTTCCGAGCAGGTGGAATTTCCAGACCTTGAGAAGTACTTAATCATGGGGGAATTGTCACTTGATGGAAAATTACGCCCAATTAAAGGAGTGCTTCCTATAGCTATTGAGGCAAGGAAACAAGGATTTAAGGGTTTTATACTTCCACAGGAAAATGCAAAAGAGGCTTCTATAGTCAATAACATGGATATTATTCCTGTAAATACCATGGAGGAAGCCTCCCTCTTTTTACAGGGTGAATTGGAAATTGAACCGCTGGTTACTGATACCAGAGACATTTTCTTCAACTCACTCCATGAGATTGAATTTGATTTCGCTGATGTTCAAGGTCAGGAAAATATTAAACGCGCAATGGAAATTGCTGCTGCCGGTGGACATAACGTGATCATGATTGGCCCTCCCGGAGCAGGGAAAACCATGCTAGCAAAACGATTACCTTCGATCCTGCCTCCATTAAGCTTGCAGGAAGCATTAGAATCAACAAAAATCCATTCCGTGGCCGGCAAATTGGGTAGAAACGGAAGTTTGTTATCGCAAAGACCTTTTCGTAGTCCTCATCATACAATTTCTGATGTGGCTTTGGTAGGAGGAGGAGGAAATCCCCAACCGGGTGAAATATCACTTGCCCATAATGGAGTGCTTTTTTTAGATGAGCTTCCTGAATTTAAACGAACAGTCTTGGAAGTCATGAGACAGCCTCTGGAGGAGAGAAAAGTGACCATTTCCAGAGCTAAAATTTCCGTGGATTACCCGGCAAACTTTATGCTGATAGCCAGCATGAACCCATGTCCCTGTGGCTATTATAATCACCCGGAAAAAGAATGTGTTTGTGGACCTGGAATCGTCCAAAGGTATCTCAACAAAGTTTCAGGACCTTTATTAGATCGCATAGACCTTCATGTAGAAGTCACTCCAGTAAAATTTGATGAGATGACTTCAACCCGAAAGAGCGAATCAAGTCAAGCAATTCGGGAACGGGTAATATTGGGGCGTCAGCGACAAAATGAGAGATTTAAGGATAACCCTGAAGTTTTTTGTAATGCAATGATGCCTTCACATCAAGTAAAGGAGGTTTGTCAAATAAATGAAGCTTGTAAAACCTTGCTCAAGACAGCAATGGATCGATTAGGTTTATCTGCTAGAGCTTATGATAGGATTTTAAAAGTTGCTCGGACAATTGCAGACATATCAGAATCCGATCAAATTAAAGTAGAGCATTTAGCGGAGGCAATCCAATATAGAAGCTTAGATCGAGAAGGCTGGGCAGGTTGAAATTACTCTCCCCCTCCAAGGTTATATTCAGCTCCTTCCCTACACAATTCCACATTAAATTGTGGTTTTTTGGCCTGCATACTGTTGTTGAATAATTCTTCTAGCTTTTCGTCAGAATTTAGCGGATCATGATGAAATATCCCCAATTTATTGACGCCACAAAGTTTGCCAAAATCAATAGCTGCTTCTATTGAGCTATGTCCCCAACCAATTCGAGATTTATATTCCTCGGCAGTATATTCACCATCGTGAAACAAAAGGTCAGCATTTCTTGCTAAATCATATCCACTGGTCCATTCAGGGTCATAAGGAAAACTAGAGGAACCCAACTCAGGCTCATGATCAGGCAAATAAGTAAAAACACTTTCTCCGTCGTCTAACCTATAGCCCAATGTTGGGCCAGGATGACAAATATAACTGGTGGTAATCTTGATATCCCCAATTGAAAACTCCATGTTATTTAACTCATGAATAACGGGATGGGTAGGTAGCTCATCCATTCTAACAGGAAATAAAGGTGGAGAAAAATACCGTCTTAGTCGTTGAACAAGCGGTTCGAAGGTAGAAGAAGGACCCCAGAAATGAACGTTCACTTTGGGATCATAAAGGGGTTGAAAAAACCCTAAACCCATTGTATGATCAATATGTAAATGGGTCAAAAGAATATGCACTTCAGAGAATTCTGGTTCCAGATATTTTCCTAACCTCTGAATACCAGATCCACCATCGAGAACGATGCAAGTGTCTTTATGAACTACTTGGATACATGAAGTATTACCTCCATAAACCATATTTTCAGGACCTGGAGAAGGCAATGAACCTCTACATCCCCATATTTTTATTTTCATGAGAAATTTGAATTCCAAAAAATGGCCATAGCCCCTAAAAACCTATCAGGCCTTCCTTCAATAGGATATGAGGTTACTGTAATAAAGTGCTTTTCTCCTTTCAGATTTTTAATGTAAAAGGATCCATGGGCGGGCTTTTTATTGGTTAGGGTTTGCACTAAAGGCAAACCTTCGGGAGGCAAAATATTTCCATCTTGATCGGTGGGTTTAAATACTGTGGCCCATTCATCTACCTTCATACTACCTGTCTCTCCAAACCTTAAACCTAAAATAGCTTCCGCTGGCTCATTATAAAATATCAAAGTACCTTCTTTGTCAACCAAAAAAACAGGCATACTGAGACTATCTGCAAATTGTCGCCCTAAAATCATTTCTATTGGTTGCACCAGTCAGTTATTTATATTTTATAATTTAATAGTGATAAAAGATAGTGATTATTTTACGAATTTTTCAATCCAACGTGATTATCACCCATATAAAACAGTAAAACTTATTAAAATATCAATACTTTACGTAGGCCTTTTGCAAAATCATAAAAGCTTATTCTTTATATTAATTAATCATTCGGTCAAACCATTTTACATTTTAATAGGTTTCCTACAATAAATAAGAATAACATTTTGATGAAAAAACTGACAGCAATACTCATTTTTCTTTCTTTTACGGCTTTCGGCCAAGACATGATTTCCACTGCTAGTGGTGACATTAAAATTACACCCATCCTACATGGGACGCTAGTTCTGGAGTATCAAGGAAAGACCATCTATGTGGACCCTTATGGAGGAGCTGAAGCTTTTGAAGGTCAAAAGAAACCAGATATCGTATTGATCACAGATATTCATGGAGATCATCATAATCAAGAAACTTTAGATGGTCTAGACTTAAAAAATACTGTCATGGTAGTCCCACAGGCTGTTGCAGAAAAGTTACCTAAAAATAGCAGCAAACAAATTGACGTGATATCTAACGGTGAAACCAAAACCATAGAAAATATCACAGTATCTGCCATTCCCATGTACAATTTACCTGAAACCGATGATAGCCGTCATCCCAAGGGAAGAGGAAATGGTTATATCCTGACAATGGGTGATAAAAAAGTGTACCTATCTGGAGATACAGAGGATATTCCTGAAATGAGATCCTTAAAAAACATTGATATCGCTTTTATCTGCATGAACCTACCCTATACCATGGACGTGGATCAGGCAGCCAGTGCAGTGATTGACTTTAAACCTATGATTGTTTACCCTTATCATTATAGAGGAACCAATGGGCTGGGTGATATTGAAAAGTTTAAGGAACTTGTTAATGCCACAGCACCCAATGTGGAAGTAAGGCTTCGCAATTGGTACCCAGAAAACTAATTTTACTTTTCTATATTTATCCCACAGAATTTTAAAAATTAATGTCTTCCGAAAAAGTATCCGTTGCCGATAAACTGAGTAAAGTTTCAGATTATTGGAACCCCGTGATTGTTGGTGAATTAAATAACCAACATGTAAAACTCGTAAAATTTAAAGGCGAATTTATTTGGCATCACCATGAGGGTGAGGATGAAATGTTTTATGTATTAGATGGTGAATTTGATATGCACTTCAGGGATAAGGTAGTTCATTTGAAAAAAAATGAATTTATCATTGTACAAAAAGGAGTAGAACACAAACCTGTAGCAAAAACAGAAGTATCCGTGATGCTTTTTGAGCCATCAAGCACATTAAACACAGGAAATCAAGTTGATGATGTATTAACCCAAAACAACCTCAAAACAATTTAACTACCTCTGAGGTTAAACTTAAATAAAGAAAATTATATCCTATATAATTTAGAGGTAGAGAGGAACAGTCAAAGAGTCTTGATAATTATTCAGAAATCTAAATATTTTCCTATTTATCGAAAAACATTTAGTTAAAAGCATTTCATATTCAAAAAAAAGTATTTAATTTATATAATAAATCAAATGATTAAAGTTGATTAATTCACCAACTTAAGTTCCCTTAAGATCTAAAGGCTGCTCCTAGCAGCCTTTTTTTTATTTAAGTCCTTGATCTAAATCTTCTAAAAGATCATCCAAATGTTCCAACCCTACTGATACTCGAATTAAATTCTGAGGAGTCAAAGTATCAGGACCTTCTACAGCTGCTCTCCTTTCGATCAAACTTTCTACCCCACCTAAGCTAGTAGCGTTTGTGAAATATTTAAGTTTTTGGATCAACTTATCAGCTGCTTCTGCGCCTTCTTTTACTTGAAATGAAAGGACTCCACCAAAACCTGTCATTTGCTTAGATGCAATGTCGTGTCCGGGATGTTCGTTTAAGCCCGGATAGTAGACTCTTTCTATCGCAGCATGATTGGATAAGAAATTTGCCAATACCATCGCATGTTCGGCATGCCCTTTCATTCGATAAGGCAAAGTCTTGATACTTCTGCATAAGTAATAGCAATCCATTGGTGAAGGGACAGCTCCTCCCCCTGTTTGCACATTTTTTACTTTAGCCCAAAATTCATCTTCCACTTTAGTAATCAAGGCTCCACCTAAAATATCGGAATGCCCTCCAAAAAACTTAGTACTTGAATGCATCACTATATCAGCTCCAAGATCAATAGGGTTCTGAAAAACCGGTGTAGCAAAAGTATTATCACAAGCAAGAAGAGCTTTTTTTTCTTTTGCCAACTTTGCGACAGCCTCAATGTCCGTAACCTTCAACAAAGGATTCGATGGAGTCTCCACCCAGACCAATTTAGTGTTGGGCCTAAATGAGGCCTCCACTTTTTCCAAATCTGTCATATCCACAAAAGTGGCTTCAAGAACACCTTTGAAAATCGTAAGAATCGCATTTTTCAACCCATGATACATATCGTCAGGTGCGATTAAATGTGAACCAGGCTCAAGCGCTTGAAAAACCGCCACTCCGGCTGCATTCCCAGAAGAAAATGCCGCTGCATCCACACCTTTTTCTAAACCTGCCAACAATTGCTCAAGTGCTTTCCGGTTGGGGTTATTGGCCCGGGTATAAATCATCGACTCAGGCTGATGGACAAATGTGGTGCTCATCGTGATAGGTTGCACTACAGGTTTTTCTGTATCAGAGACAATATTACCTCCATGAATGGCGTAAGTTTCGAGTTTCATAAATTGAGTGTTAATACTTGCAAAAGGCAGCGCATGAAATTACCAATATTTCCCTGAGCGAGAAAAGAATTTGTAAAATGCCATGACAACGAAAAAAAATCCTGAGTTGATTCCAACCATTTGGGACTTTTATCCCTCTTTGAATTAGAAGCCTAAACAATGACAGTTCAAAAGCTAGACAAAACATTAATAGATCAGGTCATGAAAAATGACAGATCAGCGCAATTTCAGCTTTTCGAATTGACCAAAGGGATGCTCTATACAACTTGCTATAGAATCATCAATGATGAGGATGAGGCAAATGATGTATTACAAGATGCTTATGTTGAGATTTTCCAAAAATTATACTCGCTAAAGCATACCGAAGCATTATTGAGCTGGATGAAGACTATTACGATCCGTAAGGCAATATCGCATAGCAAAAAGAAGATTTACTTCGAACCAATTGAGGATATCCAGGTGGAAACAAGTGAGAATTTTGATGCATGGTTTGACGCTGAATTACTAGATCAAGCGATAGAAAGTTTACCGAATGGGGCAAGAGCAGTATTCTTATTACTGTCTGTGGAAGGATATTCTCACCGTGAAGCATCCCAAATGTTGGGTGTTTCTGAAAGCACTTCAAAATCTCAGCTGAACTACGCTAAAAACCTGCTTAAAAAACGAATCACAAAATTACTCCAAGCATGAAAGAGCATTCACCAAAACCGGATTTATGGAGTAAAATCCAACAGCAGAAAGACTTTGAAAGTCAAGTGAAAGCGCATGCTTCCAATCTACCACAGCGGATGCCAAGGACTGATCTATGGAATGCGATAGAAAAAGAACTTGACCAGAAAAAACCTGTAGTTCCACTTTGGAAGTACGTATCAATAGCTGCATCACTTGCCTTTATCCTGATGCTTTCCGGGCTTGCCTATTGGCAGTCTGTAGACAATAAAACAGATGAACAATTGATTTCGGAACTGGTGGTCCCAGCGGAAGAAACCCTAAAATCAGAAAATAATTCTCCGGTTCAATCAGAACCAAGCAAAGAGGTAATTATTAATAGTGATTCACAAGCGCCTAAGCAGGAGATACCTATACCTACTAAGCCTAAAATCAATCGGGAATACACTGAACCTTTGGAGTTACCAGCGATCGAACGGACTGGATTAACTCTTGAAAATACGTTCTTCTCGGAGCTCATTATCCCTCCTAAACAAGAAGCGATCGCGCAAGAGACTTTTCACAAAGTGCAAATATCCTGGGGGTTAAAGGAAAAAATTAAAGTAAGAACACAATTCGGAAAAAGCGAGACAGATCCTTTATTAAACCAGCAGGTAAGTCGAGTCGAACCCTCCAAGAATTCGATTAAAATAAAATTTCAAAAATAATAATTCACTGAACCTTCTTTAAATCTAAGATTATGAAACGACTATTATTAGTTCCTTTCCTGGCATTGCTATGCTCTTTTCAAAGCATAGCTCAGGAAGTTGAAAATGAACTTTCCAATAACCTTCAGGAATGGCTTGACCGAGATTGGCCTATCACTGACACCTTGGTTTTTGATTTCCCAAACGAAAGTGCATTGGTACTTTATTTCAATAAAACAGAATATACAGCTTCTGAATTGACTGAAGAGTTTGAACCCTTGCTTCGCAAAGCCACAGATTTCCCTGAATTCACAACTATAGCCTATCGGCTTGGAGAGAATTTTCATCCCACAGCACTAAAAAATGTAAAATATCAATTAGAGAAAAAATACGTCCCCTATGTGGACAGCATAGAAATGACCTTTCCTGTCGGCCTAGACTATACAGGTGGTGATTTCACTCCCGTCGTTGGCTTTAGAGCACATTTAAATTGGAGAAACTTCTCCTTGGGCGGTTCAATTACAAACACAGTTTATTTCCCAGATAGATCGGAAAACAATGTAAAAGTCAATAGCAACTGGTTTGCCAACGCAGAGTTTGCCTGGGAACTTGGGAACCTACAAGGTCCTAGAAGAAATACTTTTGGAGTAGGATACCTGATCAAAAACGAAAAAAGCCAGCTATTTAACGGGACGACCATGCAGGCTTATTATAATAGAAAGCTAAATAAAAATCTATCAATCCAAGTAGGTGTGATTGCTACTGAGAATTTTAAAACCTTCTACCCTACGGTAGGAATCAGGTTTTGGTAATGGGTTCGCATAATCAAAAAAAGCCCGGTGATATCCGGGCTTTTTTTTGATTACTTCTCAAAGGTAGATTTTATCTAATTCGATCTACAGACTTTACTAAAGCCTCATCTTTTTTAATAAATCTATTGGCAAGCATATTACAGACCATTGCAACTAAAATAGCCCAAAACCCTATCTTATAAGTACCATTATCAGCGGCTCCTATCTCTGTATTAACTCCGCTAGTAGTTAAGAATACTATCACCACAATCCCTACCATAAACAAGGAATTGATCATATTTATCATCATTTGCCTTGCTCGGCTTCTATATTGAAAAATAGAGATGATCGCTAAAAATCCTACAAAAGCAGCCAGCGCCGCCAAATACCAAGTAGAATTTGAAGAAAGTACTTCTCCTGAAGAAGAAAGATGCTGCATAGAAAATGCTGAAAGCGTATAAGTTTCACTGGAATCAGGAACTACCTGAAGCCAAAGTTCCATGCCAATGGTCAGCCCCATGGCCACAGCCACCAAAAACAAGAATATCGTTTGAACGCGTTGAATCATTTTATTATAATTTTTTGGCAAATTAACAGGCTTAAAAGATCATTACCAAGGATTGAAGGAAACTCTATCGGATTTGCTGCGGAATAGTATCTTTGCATCCAATGGAAAAAATCAAGCGTTATTTTCTTGAGCTTAGCTATAAAGGCACCAAGTATCACGGTTGGCAAATACAGAATAATGCATTTTCGGTTCAGGAATGTATTGAATCTGCACTTTCTACCTATTTTCGCAGCCCAATAACTGTGATGGGCAGCGGAAGAACTGATACTGGTGTTCATGCAAAAATGCAAGTATGCCATTTCGACTTAGCTGATGACATAGATTATGGCAAGTTTCTAAAAGCAATCAATGGTATATTGCCAATTGATATATCTATTATGTCTATCCGTCAAGTCACCCCAAATGCACATGCTAGATTTGACGCTGTCAGTCGATCTTATGTTTATAGAATTATCTTCCAAAAAAACCCATTTCTAGACGGATTGGCTTGGCATAGTTATTTTATTCCAGACTTAGAAAAGATGAATTTGGCGGCAGAAACCTTATTGAAACATGATGATTTTGAATGTTTTAGTAAAGTTCATACCGAAGTCAAACATTTTCGTTGTGATATAAAATCGTGTAGTTGGGAACAAAAAGACGGAGAATTGTTATTTCATATAACCGCAAACCGTTTTTTACGTGGAATGGTGAGAGCCATTGTGGGAACTTTAATGGAAGTGGGTCTTGGGAAAAAGGCTCCTGAAGACATGGAAAAAATTATTTTATCCAAGGACCGATCAAACGCTGGAAAATCAGCTCCTGCAAGAGGGCTATTTTTAAGCCGGATTATTTATCCAGAAAAAATCTATTTAGACTAACTGATTTTGAGTTTAGAGAAAGAAAAACATTCATCCGGTGAAATTGTAGACACCCAGGTATTAAAGCAGCTTTACCGACATGTAAAGCCCTACCGTCTCCAGTTTTATTTCCTGATCTTCCTTACGGTAGCCCTAGCTGCATTGGCACCTACACGCCCTTATTTTATACAGGTAGCGATAGATGACTATGTGGCAAAAGGTGATGGCGTAGGTTTGCTTCAAATCATCTACATCTTAGTAGGACTGTTGATTTTACAAGCACTGGTTCAATGGGCTCATACGTTTTATTCAGGCTGGATTGGGCAGGTGATCATTCGAGACATTCGAATCAATCTTTATAAACACCTATTAAAACTTAGACTCAAATTCTTCGACAACACACCTATAGGAAGACTCGTCACAAGAAACGTGTCTGACATCGAAACCCTCGCCAATGTATTTAGTGAAGGTTTAGCTGCTATTATCGGTGATTTACTTCAGTTGGTCACGATTTTAGCTGTCATGTTTTATATCGATTGGAAACTGACTTTGGTGAGTTTATGTACACTGCCATTAATGATTATTTCCACTTATATTTTCAAAGAAAAAATCAAAGTCACCTTTAATGATGTTCGTAATGCGGTTTCTAACCTCAACTCTTTCTTACAGGAGCACATTACAGGTATGAACATCGTTCAGGTATTCAATCGAGAGGAACGAGAGTTTTCTAGATTCAAAGAAATCAATCGGGAGCATAGAGCAGCCCATATTAAATCTGTCCTTTATTACTCCATCTATTTTCCTGTTGCCGAAATTATTCAAGCGATAGGCATTGGTTTAGTAGTATGGTATGGTGCCGTAGGCGTTTTGGGAATGGAGCTTCAAGTCGGAGTATTGATTTCATTTATCATGTACCTCCAGTTATTCTTCCGCCCAATTCGAATGATTGCCGATCGATTCAATACACTTCAAATGGGTGTGGTAAGTTCCTCCAGAATTTTCAAACTCTTGGATAACCAAGAGCATATTGATAATGAAGGAGATTTAAGACCAGATTCTGTCAAAGGAAACATAAAGTTGGAACATGTTTGGTTTGCCTATAACGATGAGGAATATGTATTAAAAGACATCAATTTTGAGGTAAAAAGCGGTCAGACAGTGGCTCTTGTCGGGGCAACTGGCGCAGGAAAGTCCTCAATAATAAACTTGATTTCTCGTTTCTATGAAATAAACAAAGGTTCTATTACGGTCGATGGAAATGATATCAAAGATTTTGAATTGGGGATATTGAGAAAACATATAGGAGTAGTACTTCAGGATGTATTCCTTTTCTCTGACACGATCTTTTATAACATCACCTTAGGCAACCCAGATATCACAGAAGAGCAAGTATGGTATGCTGCGGATCAAGTGGGGGCCCGAAAGTTTATAGAAAGGCTTCCTGGAGGACTTCAATATAATGTCATGGAAAGAGGAGCCACCTTATCTGTGGGACAAAGACAATTGATTTCATTCGTAAGAGCGATGGTTTATAATCCAGAAATCATCATTCTGGATGAGGCAACTTCCTCTGTGGACACAGAAACCGAGGAATTAATTCAACAGTCAATTGACAATATGATGAAAGGTAGGACTTCCATCGTCATTGCCCATAGATTATCAACTATTCAAAAAGCTGACAAAATTATCGTTCTTCATAAAGGTGAGATTGTGGAAACAGGCACACATGATAGCCTGCTGGAGCAAGGCGGTTTTTACACCCAACTTCATCAGATGCAGTTAAAAACCATGGCGATTTAAAAAGATTAATAAACCATATAATAGATTACCCAGTGAAATTTAGAATTCTAGCGCTTATTTTATTTATCCCAGTATTAGCTTTTTCCCAAGAAAGAGGAGTAGGCCTACGTGTAGGAGAACCATTTTCTATTACTTATAAAGATTTTATCAGCGATTATATTTCCATAGAAGGAATGATAGGTAGTGCTGGTGTAAATGGATCTAGCTATTACCAAAGGGATTTTGAAAACAACCCACCGGAATCAAATGCCTTCTATATCAGTCATGGCGTCAAAAAAGGACTTTCTTTCAATGTCCGTTCAGCATACCATGAAGATTTTACGGATAGTTTCGGGATCACCGAAGGCTATTTATTAGCCTATGGTGGAGCTGGAATCCAGCTTCGAACAAATAGAGTAACCTATAGCTATACGGTTGAGCAAGTAGGTAATGGAAATCTCTTAAAAGATGAGCGGACTAATGTGGACTTCGGTCCTGAGGCATTTATTGGTTCTGAGTATTATTTTTCAGACCTACCCATGAATGTTTTTGCAGAATTCGGGGTTTTTATGGAGCTAGTGGATCGCATTGGCCATCTTAAAGCTCAAGGTGGCATCGGTGTCCGTTACCTTTTCTAATGATGAGTAAAAAGTTTGCTGTTATCCTAATCACCCTGATCCTTTTGACAGGTATTGGTTATTGGGGATTTAACCGATTGGGAGGCAATGCGCCTATTGACATCCAAGTCATAGATCAATCACCTCCTACACTAGTTGGTTTAAATTATAGAGGTACTCCTCAAGACCCCAAATTGGAAGAAGCCTTTAATTCTGTAGAAACAGAAATGGACCTACATCCTGGATCGAAATTACATACCATTTACTATTCTGAGCCCGCTGGAAAGCTGGACACCATGGAAGTTTTTGTGGGAATTGATCAACCATTGCCTGTACAGAATTTTGAAACCATGAGTTTTAAGGAGTCAAAATATCTTCTAGCCACAATTAAAAGCAGTAAATGGGTTATGCCAAACCCTACAACTGTACAAAAAAAGCTTAAGGAATTTGCACAAAATCATCAATTAGAACTTACTGGCATATTCATTGATAAAATTATATCTGAGACCGAGGTTCAGGTAATTGCTCCGATCAAAGCTGATAATTAATTCACGTTTTTTAACAGGCTTAGTTAGTAAGATTAACCAACCAAAGTCCCACTCTTACCGTGAAAAGATATATGTTTCAACTAAACCACGCCAAAATGAGAAAAATTACTGCAATCCTTGGTCTGATAGGGATCATTTCATTCCAAGCATGTGAAGGTCCTGTTGGGCCACAAGGACCTCCTGGATTAGATGGTTTTGATGGCCAAGACGGGGTAAATATAGTTTCAGAAGTTTTTGAGGTTGAAGTGGACTTCAATGATGGGAATGGGTACCAAGAAATATTCACCTTTGATCCAGCTATAGTCGAAAGTGATGTTGTATTGGCTTTCATCCAGTGGGAAAACGACGGTGGAACTCCGATCTGGAGAGCTTTACCTCAAACAGTTTTCTTCGAAGAAGGCGTTTTGATGTACAATTACGACTTTACAAGTGGTGATTTTAGCGTATTTCTAGATGGACCTCTAGATTATAGTCTATTGACATCAGACTGGACAGACAATCAACTATTTAGAGTTGTAGTGGTTCCTGGAGATTTCTCAGGCGCTAGAATTGACTGGACAGATTATGAAGCTGTCACCAAACACTTAGGTTTAACAGATGAAGATTTTACAAAAATAGAATTGAAAAAATAAATAACACTACCTAAACCAACTGATTACCACAAACAGGATTTTTGCCATGCGAGAGTCCTGTTTTTTTTATGTTCAATTTTTTCAGTGTCAAAATTAATTTGGCTGTTATCTTTGCGGCATGGAATTACAAAATGATCTATTGCTGAGAGCGGCCAAAGGCGAAAAGACGGAAAGAACCCCAGTTTGGCTCATGCGTCAAGCAGGAAGAATACTACCAGAATATCGAGCAGTCCGCGAAAGCGTCAGTGGTTTTATAGAATTAGCTCAAACTCCGGAGCTTGCTGCAGAAGTTACCATTCAGCCTGTTGATTTATTAGGAGTGGATGCAGCGATCATTTTTTCTGACATTTTGGTGATCCCAGAAGCCATGGGACTCCCTTATGAAATGATAGAAAAAAAAGGGCCTTGGTTTCCAGAGACTGTAAGAACAGAAGCGGATCTAAAGAAATTGAGAGTTGCGGATGGAGCTAATGACTTAAGCTATGTCATCAAAGCAATAGAAATCACCAAGAAAAATTTAAATGGTAGAGTTCCATTGATCGGTTTTGCCGGAGCACCATGGACTATTTTTGCTTACATGGTAGAAGGAAGTGGTAGCAAGACATTTTCTAGAGCAAGAGAAATCCTTTACACCCAACCTGCATTTGCACACCAGTTGATGCAAATGATCACAGATAGTACGATCAATTATTTAAAAGCTCAGATAAAAGCGGGAGCAGATTTAGTTCAAGTTTTTGATAGCTGGGCAGGAATTTTAGGCCCTAAACAATATCTGGAATTTTCTCATCGATACATTTCTCAAATTTGTGATGCCATCAATGAGGTCCCTGTTACCGTTTTTGCCAAAGGAGCATTTTTTGCCAGAGAGGAAATGGGGAAATTGAATTGCGAAACTATAGGGCTGGACTGGAATATGGGAATTGAAGAATCGTATAAACTAATCGGGGCAAATAAAACGCTTCAAGGTAACCTTGATCCAGCGGCACTTTATGGTAACCCAGAAGAAGTAAGATCTGCGACTTTAGAAATGATGGAGCAGTTTAAAGGAAAAAGACATATCGCTAACCTCGGACATGGAGTCTACCCAGACATCAAACCAGAAAAGGTAAAAGTATTTATAGAAACAGTAAAAGGATTCTAAATCCAATAGAAACCCTGAATAAGTCATTTATTCAGGGTTTATTTTTTCAATCCATCAAAAGCAATGGGTCCCCAACCTGGATTTTCCCAAAACTCATAGCAACCATATTTTGCCCAAATAGCACTTTATTATTTTTACTACGATATGCAGCCAATGTTTTCAATGGCTCCTTTCCTTTTTCTCCAGACTTTTGATCTACCGTGATCATGACACATCTGGCACAAGGCTTTATTACAGAAAATCCTATATCACCTATTTTGATGAAATTCATTTGATCTTCAAAAAAAGCGGGACCTCCAGAGAAAACCACATTCGGCCGAAACCTATCCATGGTTATTTTTTCGGAAACTTTAGAATTCAAATCATTTAAGGAAGATTGCCCGATAATTAAGTAAGGCATGCCATCAGCAAAACTGACAGTTTCACCATTTTTAGCATATTTTCTATCTACAGGCCTCTTTGTTTTCTCAGGCATCCTCACCAAAAGCACTTCAGTCCCTAGCATTTTACTGAACCAAAAGTCAAATTCATTTCCCACCAGTTCCGCATCCATGGAATCATCCCATACCTGAACTTGAATGGTTTTCCCGGTGGTGGAATCAAAAGGAATTCTGATCTGTTTTGAACGGTTACGTTTATCAAAAACCAATAAGGCATCTTGGGCTAATACCACTTGCAACAAGGCCAGTTGAGGTAACTTTCGCTGGCTGATAAAATTTCCATCAGGAGTCACTAACATCCATCTTCTGTCGTATTGCAAACCCTTTTCCTCTACATACGCTTCCTCCACTCGAATACCTCCAAGAGATTTAATAGGATAAATAAAAATATCCTTAATAGTTAGATTTTGATTCATCTTTAAAAATAAGAGAATCAGTAGTATTAACTGTATTAACCCAGAAAAATCGAAGAACTAAATTCTGAAATAGAGGTTTTCAAATACTCTAGACAAAAAGGAAATACATCAAACTGTATATTAATTTGAATCAATAGGGTGCCTAGTAAAAACACCAATAACCACTTATACCTTTCTCGGTTATGTCGAAAAAAATCCCGCCTCATATTAAAGTAGATGCCAATTGTCAGAGGAAGGTTGCAAGGCTGTCGTGAAAAAATAAAAAAATCTGTCAGAAATGAAGTGACGCAGGTTATAAGGTGACATATCTGGAGGAGAATAAATTTATACCTGCCAGTCTTTCTGCCAATCTGACACAAAATCCTCAAATTTTAGTAATGGCACATCCCTTGAAGAAAGGGAGATGTAACTCATTGAAACTAATAAACAAATATAATTATGGGAAAAATTATCGGCATTGACTTGGGTACCACCAACTCCTGCGTAGCCGTGATGGAGGGTAATGAACCTGTAGTCATCCAGAATAGTGAAGGAAGAAGAACTACTCCTTCTATTGTCGCTTTTCTTGACAACGGTAACGGAGAGCGCAAAGTAGGTGACCCTGCTAAAAGACAAGCAATTACGAACCCAGCAAATACAATTTCTTCTGTAAAGAGATTTATGGGTAAGAAGTTTTCCGAAGTTTCTGAAGAAAAGAAACATGCTTCTTATAAAGTAGAAAAAGGATCAAATGACACTATCGCAGTAAAAATCGGTGACAGATCATATACTCCACAAGAGCTTTCTGCTATGATTCTTCAGAAAATGAAGTCTACTGCAGAAGATTTCTTGGGACAAGAAGTAACTGAAGCTGTGATTACAGTTCCGGCATATTTTAATGACTCTGAGCGTCAAGCGACCAAAGAGGCAGGACAAATTGCAGGTTTGGAAGTAAAACGTATAAACGTATCATCACGAGCACGGCAGCAGCTTTGCTTATGGTATGATAGAGACAAAGACATGAAGATTGCAGTGTATGACCTTGGTGGTGGTACATTCGATATTTCTGTTTTGGAATTAGGTGATGGCGTTTTTGAAGTAAAATCTACCAATGGTGATGTTCACCTAGGTGGTGATGACTTTGACCAAGTAATCATCAACTGGCTTGCAGACGAGTTCAAAGGAGAAGAGCAAATTGATCTAAGACAAGATCCTATGGCACTTCAGAGATTGAAGGAAGCTGCTGAGAAAGCTAAAATTGAACTTTCTAGCTCCTCTTCTACTGAGATTAACTTGCCATATATTACTGCTACTCAGTCTGGACCAAAGCACTTGGTTAGAAACTTGAGCAGATCTAAGTTTGAGCAATTATCTGAGGATTTGGTAAGAAGATCCATGGATCCATGTAAAAAAGCATTGAATGATGCTGGACTAAGCGCTTCTGATATTGACGAAGTAATCTTGGTAGGTGGATCAACAAGAATTCCTAAAATCCAGGAAGAAGTAGAAAAATTCTTCGGTAAGAAGCCTTCTAAGGGTGTAAACCCTGATGAAGTAGTAGCGATCGGTGCTGCTATCCAAGGTGGGGTATTAACTGGTGAAGTGAAAGACGTTCTTTTATTGGATGTTACGCCACTTTCATTGGGTATCGAAACTATGGGCGGAGTATTCACGAAATTGATCGAGTCCAACACGACCATTCCTACCAAAAAGTCTGAGGTATTCTCTACAGCTGCTGACAATCAGCCTGCAGTAGATATCCACGTACTTCAAGGTGAGAGACCAATGGCGAAGGACAACAGAACAATTGGTAGATTCCAACTTTCTGATATTCCTCCTGCTCAAAGAGGTGTTCCTCAAATCGAAGTAACATTTGATATTGATGCAAACGGTATCTTGAATGTTTCTGCAAAAGACAAAGGAACTGGTAAGGAGCAAAAAATTAAGATTGAAGCTTCTTCTGGACTTTCTCAAGAGGAAATCGACAGAATGAAGAATGAAGCAGAAGCGAATGCTGCTTCTGATAAAGCTGAAAAAGAAAAAATCGAGAAGCTTAACCAAGCTGACAGCCTGGTATTCCAGACTGAAAAGCAGTTGAAAGAATACGGAGACAAGCTCTCTGAAGGAAACAAAACTGCTATCAGCTCAGCTCTTGAAAACTTGAAGTCTGTACATCAAGCTCAAAACCTAGAAGGTATTGACGGTGCGATGGAAGAATTGAACAAAGCTTGGGAAGCTGCTTCTCAAGAAATGTACAATGCCGCAGGCGCTGAAGGTGCTCAACCAGGGCCAGATGCAAATGCTGAGGCAGGTTCAAGTGAAGATGGAGACGGAGTTTCCGATGTAGATTATGAAGAAGTTAGCGAAGACAAGAAATAACTTCTGCTAAACCAACTCAAAACGGCATCTGTTGAAAGGCAGATGCCGTTATTTGTTACAAGACAAATCAAAGGCTAATTAAACCATGCAACTGACAGCAGATAACAAGTTGAAAAATTTGATCGTCGTGGGAGACCGCGTACTTATTAAATTGAAGAAGCCCAGCGAGAAAACTGGCTCAGGACTTTACTTGCCTCCAGGTGTTCAGGAAAAAGAGAAGGTTCAGCAAGGATATATCATCAAAACTGGACCCGGATATCCTATCCCAATGGCTACTGACAACCATGAGCCTTGGATGGAAAAGGAAGAAGCTGTAAAATATGTACCACTTCAAGCAAAGGAAGGAGACTTGGCAATCTTTTTACAAACTGGTTCTTTTGAAGTAATCTATGAAGGTGAAAAATACTTTGTCGTTCCCCAAAGTTCTATTTTGATGCTTGAAAGAGAGCAAGATCTTTAGGATAAAAAAATAGCAATAAAAAAGCCCGGCTGAGCCGGGCTTCATTTTTTTAATGCCACCAGAATTTTCGTTTCCTCATGGACTTCGGTAATTTATAACTGGCTTTGGAACCAGTCGCTGCAAATTCCGGATCTTCCCAAACTTTTCTGTTTTTAGCTTTTAATCCTTTAGGGTTGTTAATGTTTTTCCGAGTGGAAATGCCCCATAATTTTCCGGATTTATCCCAGATTTTAGCATTTTTTGCCGCTGGTCCCTTTAAGTCTTGGGGTTGATCGTAATAAACTACAGCAATAGAATTTTTAGTTTTTTCAGAAATCTTGGCATTCTTGGCCTTTGGCCCTGTCAGATTCTGTGAGTAAGAACTGATTGCAATTAGCATGGCCGCTAGAAATAAAAACGGTCTTTTCATTGTTTTGTAATTGGGTTGACGTTCAATAAAATATACTGAAAATCAACCCATAGGTTTCAAAAAAATCAAAATTTATTTAATCAATTTGACGGATATCAAAAATATAATTTTAATTTTTTCATATATCATTAAAAAAATATGGTTTCTAAGCAATCCTAAAAATTAAAATATTGCAGAAAAACTCAGAATAGAAGGCAATGGAGAACCCTTCCAAATTCCAAAAAGTGACAAAAAATAAAAAACCGGGATGAAAATCACCCCGGCTTTATTGACAATAGACCCTGTTTATTTCTTAGAATGCAAAAACTGCCGCAAGTAAAAATGACGACAAACTTTTACTTCCTGCCAATTCTTTATTCATGAAGAAGTCATCTTCACCCATAGTATCCAATCTTAATTCTGGAATTAATGTCAGGTTATTTCCAATTTTAGCATTTCCTGAAAGGGTAACCGCAAAAACATTTCCATCACCTTCGCCATCTAACCCAACAACCCCATCAAGGCCGTTATTGAATACACTAAAATATTCTCCTCTCAAACCAATTGCGAAATTCTCAGAAGTACTTGCTTGCAGATAACCCGCAAACCCATAGAATCCAGAACCATCACCATCTACATCCTGAGCATCACTTCCGTTAAACACCTCTCCAGAAGAAGTAGTGTTGTAAGTTGTGTTAACACCTAAATACAAAGCTTCGCTTAGGTTAAAACCTGTTGTTAAATCTACTTGGAAAGTATTCCCCATAGAAGTTTGCCCTGGAGCTAAACCACCTGCATCTACATCCAATTTTCCATCTTGATCACCATATACGAAGTTCAGATAAGTACTTCCTGCTTCAGTAGAATACCCAAGCTGAGCACCATATGTATAAGTACCATTCAGATTAAACTCTGTCATATCTGTTGGGTTCATCACCGCAGCCATTAAAGACCAGTTATCAGAAAGCGCAAAGTCTGCTTTCAAACCCGTATGAGAGAATGGTCCGTAGCTAAACATATAAGAGGTAGAGTAATTAAAGTTTCCAGTAGGAGAAATAACCTCATAACCTAGGAAGGTATTGAAATTTCCTAATGTCAGAGTTACTACATCATTGACATTCCAGTACACATACAATTGATTAATAATCTGCGAACTTCCTGCCATTCCTCCAGCATATAATGGAGAACCGAATACCGCATCCTCACCTCTAGGTCCGAAAACCAAGTCAGCTACTGCACCTACTTTCTCACCTTCATAGGTAGCTATGATATTCGCCATACCTAAAGAGAACCCTGGCAGGTTACCAAATGAACTTCCTGGAGCCTGAAAATTTTCTCCTTTGTTAGGAGCATTGAAATTCGTTCTGAAGTAAGCGTCCACAGAACCTGAAAATGTGAATTTTGAAGTCTCTTCCTCTTCTTGACCAAAACTGTAGGTCGAAACTGAACAAAGAATTGCGAGTATAAGTAATTTAATATTTTTCATTTTTTATTTTTAATATGTTGGTTTTTGATAGTTAAAGGGTGTACTAACCTGCCATTGAAAGAAGCCAAGCTTAATTCATGGCAGGACAGTAAGGAGATTTGACTATTCGTCATAAACAATAGTGTAACCTCTAATTCCATGTTCATGTGAATCCAATCCACTCTTCTCATGCTCTTCAGACACTCTGATACCGATAGTCATTTTTAGTACATAGAAAATCACGAAAGCAGACACAAAGGCAGTGACACCACAAACGGCTACTCCTATCAATTGTGTAATGAATGAATGGTCTGGGTTGGTTGAAAAAATACCTACTGCCAATGTTCCCCAAACTCCACAAGTCAAGTGAACAGAAACAGCTCCTACTACATCATCAAGACGTAAACTATCCAAAAGAACAGCAGAAAGAACAACTAGAATACCGGCAATAAACCCAACGATCACGGCTGAACCAGGATTGATCACATCAGCTCCTGCGGTGATACCCACTAGGCCCGCCAAGATTCCATTCAAGACCATTCCCAGATCTAGTCTTTTAAAGACAAAGTATCCGGCCAAAAAGCCTCCTAATCCACCTGCACAAGCAGCTAAACTTGTAGTCACTAAAACAAAAGAAACTAGCCCTGGATCAGCAGATAGTACAGATCCACCATTGAATCCAAACCAACCTAACCAAAGAAGGAATACACCTATTACAGCCAATGGAACAGAAGCACCAGGCTTATCTACAGTTTTACCATTTACATATTTACCAATTCTAGGCCCAACGAGAATCACACCTGCTAATGCTCCCCATCCACCTACAGAGTGAACTAAAGTACTACCAGCAAAGTCATAGAATCCCATTGCATCAAGAGCTCCTCCGCCCCACTTCCAGCTACCTATTATAGGATATACTATACCTACAAAAAACAAGGTGAAGATTAAGTAAGACCAAAGCTTCACACGTTCAGCAATAGCACCAGATACAATTGTTGCAGCAGTTGCGGCAAACATGGCTTGAAATAAGAAGTCAGTCCAGTAAGTGTAGCCAGCATCTGCATAAGCTGCTGTCACATCTGCATCTCCTGGAGAAAACCAGAACATACTCCATCCGGCTGCATCGAAACCAAACCACCCTGGAGTTTCAAATCCTGGGTACATCAGGTAAAAGCCCGCAAGAGCATAAGTAATAATACCAAGGATCGGGGTGATCGTGTTTTTGAACAAAATGTTCACTGTGTTTTTGGCTTGACCAAATCCAGCCTCAACTCCTGCAAACCCTAGGTGCATGATAAACACCAAAGCGGTGGATAGCATCATCCAAACATTGTTTGTCGTCAGGAGATTTTGCGTCAATTGAGCGCTTACATCGATTGTTGCGGCCGATTCTTGGGCCAACAGGGGTACAAAATTCATCATAGGTTTTATTTAACTTTTGAACTTATTTCAAAATTTTCGATAGGTTTTATATTTGAAACAGAATCGAATGTAAACAGATTATTAGCAATAAAAAAATACCGTTTTTACAATTTTTACATATTTATATTGAAAACAGGTTCAATTTTTACCCAATTTTTAATGAATTTTCAATTTTTGACCAAAAACAAACTATATCGCAATAGTGTTGAATAAAAAAATATTATTTGGAAAGGGTATTATTTATTCTTTGAAATCGATTCCAAAAAGGGCAATTCAAAACCTTCTTATTTTTTTTAAATTCGAAACAGAATATTATTCTTATTTTTCCCTTCTAACAGGATTTTCCATCAAACAGGAGATTTTATGAAAAACATAAATTTTCATGTTTATGATATTTTTTTTATCACATCAGTAAAAAATTTTTGCTGTTTTATAAAAAATGGGTTCAAATAATACCCTTACTCATAAAAAAAGCCGGATAAACCGGCTTTTCTAATTTCAAATACAACTAATAAGTACTATTGGCTCAATTCAGCAAATTCTTTGGCAAAATAGGTTAATATGATTTTTGCCCCCGAACGCTTGATACTGGTCAAGATCTCAACCATTGCACGATTGGATTCAATCCATCCATTTGCAGCAGAAGCCTTCACCATACTATATTCCCCAGACACATTATAGGCTGCAATAGGCAAAGAATAATTATCATTCAATAGCTTTATGATATCGAGATAAGATAAAGCTGGTTTTACCATCAAAAAGTCAGCTCCTTCTTCTACATCTAGGTCCGCCTCTATCAGTGCATCTTTTGTATTGGAGTAATCCATTTGATAAGTCTTTTTATCACCAAACTTAGGAGCCGAATCCAACGCATCCCTAAAGGGCCCATAAAATGCACTGGCATACTTGGCAGTGTAGGACATTATAGAAGTATCCTTAAAATCATGCTCATCAAGTAGATCCCTGATAAACCCCACTCTTCCATCCATCATATCAGAAGGTCCTAATATATCCACCCCTGCGTCTGCCTGGGCCAAAGACATCCTACCTAAAACCTGAAGCGTTTCATCGTTCAAAATTTTACCGTCTTTTACTATGCCATCATGACCATCACTACTATAAGGATCCATGGCAACATCAGACATTAAGCAGATTTCAGGAAACTGTTTCTTGATTTCTCTTAGTCCTTTAAGGTAAAACGTTTCTGGATTATAACTCTCGCTGGCCTGACTATCCTTCAAAGATTCCGGGTAGGCAGGAAATACATCAAAAGACTTGATTCCTAATTTAAGGCAGGACTCAATTTCCGAAAGCATCGTATCAACAGAATACCTGTAAATTCCGGGCATGGAACCCACTTCGATTTTTTTCTTATTTCCATCCACCAAAAACAAGGGGAAAATCAAATCCTTTACTGAGACAGATGTTTCTTCCACAAGCTCTCTGACGGCTTGCGACTTCCTATTTCTCCTAGGTCTTCTTTGCATATTATTTAAATAAGGTATTCACCACTTCAATATCTATCGAATTATAGTCCTCTATATATAAGTGGCACTCTGGTAATTCTTCTTTGGTATGACTCGACAAGACTCCTACCACCTTCATCCCTGCATTTAATCCCGCCGATGCTCCGGAAAAGGAATCTTCAAACACTAGGCAGTTTTCAGGCTTAACCCCTACTTTATTGGCAGTTTTCAGGTAGACTTCAGGATCAGGCTTGTGCTTAACCACATCCTCTGAAGCTAATTGAGAATCCATCTTTGATCCAATCTTCAAGGTATTAATGATCAAATCCAAGTTAGCCCTTGGTGCCGAAGTCGCCACCCCTACTAACAATTGTTGTTTTTTTAAGGCCTCGAAGAATTCCATGAAACCCGGAATTGGGCTCACTTCATCCTTATATATTTCTCTAAACAAACTTTCCTTTTCATCCTCCAACTCCAGCAACTCTTCCCCTTCTATTTTCCTCCCTAAGAAATGACTTAATATATAGCCATTGTTCTTTCCATACATGTGCTCTTGATACTCTTCCTCAGACGGATTTAAGTCTCTCTTTTGGAAAAATATCTGAAATGCCTTGGAATGATATGGATTGGTATGACAAATCACACCATCCATATCAAAGATTACTGCCTTAAGCATACTACTTTTTAAAATCTAAAATTGTCTTTTCTATAATATCACAGCATTCGTGAACCTGTTCTTCTGTCATGACCAATGGTGGAGCGAACCGAATAATATTTCCATGGGTTGGCTTAGCCAAAAGCCCATTGTTCTTCAGCGCTACACAAATATCCCAGGCTGTTGAGCTATCTTCCGAATCGTTGATCACCACTGCATTTAACAACCCTTTACCTCTTACAAGTTTCACCAACTCTGACTTTTCAACTAAACGCTGCATCCTATCTCTGAAAACCACGCCTAATTTTTCCGCGTTTTCTGCAAGTTTTTCATCCTTCACTACTTCTAATGCAGCCATAGCCACCTTAGTTCCTAAGGGATTTCCTCCAAAAGTAGAGCCGTGCTGACCAGGTTTGATTACACTCATAATATAAGTACTTGTTAACACAGCAGATACTGGGTAAAAACCTCCGGAGATCGCTTTTCCTAAAATCAACATATCTGGCTTTACATTCTCATGATCCACAGCCAATAACTTACCTGTTCTTGCAATCCCGGTTTGAATTTCGTCAGCGATAAAAAGTACGCTCTTCTCCTCACAAGCTGCTTTGGCTGCAGCTAAATAACCTTCATGAGGAACATAGACACCCGCTTCTCCCTGTATTGGCTCCACCAAGAAACCTACTACGTCTGGGTCTGATAAAGCAGACTTTAAAGCTTCTACGTCATCATAAGGTACTTTTATAAAGCCTTTAGTATATGGTCCAAAATTTTCACGAGCCACGGGATCATTAGAAAAAGAAATGATGGTAGTCGTACGCCCATGAAAATTCCCCTCGGCAACGATGATTTTTGCTTGATTCTCAGCTACACCTTTCTTTTCATAACCCCACTTTCGAGCAATTTTTATGGCTGTTTCTACTCCTTCAGCCCCCGTATTCATTGGTAGCACTTGATCAAAACCGAAATACTCAGTCAAATATTTCTCAAAAGGCCCAAGCACATCATTATGAAAGGCTCTCGAGGTAAGGGTAAGCTGACTCGCCTGAGCTATCAAAGCTTCCAAAATCCTAGGGTGGCAATGGCCTTGATTAACCGCTGAGTAAGCAGAGAGGAAATCATAGTACTTTTTCCCTTCTACATCCCACAAAAAGACACCCTCTCCTTTGGATAAAACTACGGGTAGCGGATGGTAATTATGCGCTCCATATTTATTTTCTAACTCAATCGCTTCTTGACTTGAGGTGATAGTCTGCATGATTTGTTTATTTTTGTATTTCAAAACTTCAACTTCTTACAGGCAAAAATAGGATAATTGGCTGTACTCCCTAGATATGAAAGAGGAAAAGACAAACCAAAACCAAACTTGTTTAGAACCTGAAGATTACTATATTAATGAAGATGGGTTGATGGTATTTACTGCAACGTATCATTTGAAACGGGGTTATTGCTGCGGAAACGGCTGTAAACACTGTCCCTACCCAAAAGGTTAAAGAAATTGGGAATATTTTCGGAACGCTTTGTTGTTAATTACCAAAAAGTTCCGATATTTGCAGACTCATTACAGAAACGCATACAAATTACGATATTATATCATGGCAAAAGTTTGTGACATTACCGGAAAAAGACCTCGCGTAGGTAACAACGTGTCCCATGCAAACAACAAGACCAAGCGTAGATTTTACCCAAATCTTCACAAGAAGACTTTCTACGTTCCTGAAGAGGACGCATGGATCACACTTAAAGTGTGCACTAAGGCATTGAAGACTATCAATAAGAAAGGAATTTCTGCAGTTTTGAAAGAAGCTGAGGAATCTGGCATGATCGTAATCAGATAATCAAAGTCACGACCTTAAAAAAACACGAAGATGGCTAAGAAAGGAAACAGAGTACAAGTGATTATGGAATGTACAGAGCATAAAGACTCTGGCATGCCAGGTACCTCTAGATACATCACAACGAAGAACAGAAAAAACACCACTGAGAGATTGGAATTGAAGAAATTCAACCCAATTCTTAAGAAGGTTACTGTTCACAAAGAAATTAAGTAATTTAGCTCAGGATTTATCCTGTAAAACGACAAAGATATGGCTAAGAAAGTAGTAGCAACCCTTAAGAAAAAAGACGGTGTAACATACGCTAAGGTCATCAAGGCTGTAAAGTCTGATAAAACTGGTGCTTACACCTTTAGAGAAGAAATGGTTCCTTCCACTCTGGTACAGGAAACTTTAAGTAAATAAGTGCCAAGTGCATCTTCATGCATTTAAGTCCCTCTGGTCTAAGGTCAGCAGGGACTTTTTCGTTATATTCCGGCTTAATTAATATACCATGGGAATTTTTGGTTTCTTCTCTAAAGACAAGAAAGAAAGTCTAGATCAAGGCTTACAAAAATCTAGCGAAAACATCTTTTCCAAGCTCAGCAAAGCTGTAGTTGGAAAATCTAAAGTTGACGAGGAAGTTTTAGATGAATTAGAAGAAATTCTGATCACCTCTGACGTAGGCGTAGACACTACGATCAAAGTAATCAACAGAATCGAAGAGCGCGTAGCGCGAGACAAATATGTCAATACGGAAGAACTGGATAAAATTCTAAAAGAAGAGATATCCGGTCTTTTAGAGGAGAACAATACGCAAGACCTACTTGATTTTGATATCCCTGAAGGCAAAAAGCCTTACGTTATCATGGTAGTTGGGGTAAATGGCGTAGGCAAGACTACCACTATTGGCAAACTGGCCAACCTATTTAAATCTGCTGGCAAAAATGTAATCCTTGGAGCTGCAGATACTTTTCGAGCCGCAGCTGTAGACCAATTGATTTTATGGGGAGATCGTGTAGGTGTCCCAGTGATCTCGCATGGCATGAATACCGATCCAGCTTCCGTAGCATTTGATGCGGTGAAGCAAGGGGTAGATACCCAGGCTGATGTAGTGATCATAGATACTGCAGGTAGACTTCATACCAAGGTCAATCTTATGAATGAGCTGGGTAAGATTAAGCGAGTTATGCAGAAATTTATTCCAGATGCACCTCATGAAATTCTATTAGTTTTAGATGGGTCCACTGGACAAAATGCCTTTATTCAAGCAAAAGAATTTACAAAGGTGACCGAAATCACTTCTCTTGCAATCACTAAATTGGATGGGACAGCCAAAGGTGGTGTAGTAATCGGGATTTCTGATCAATTTAAAATACCTGTCAAATACATTGGCGTGGGCGAAAAGATGACTGACCTTCAACTATTTAACAGGAAGGAATTTGTAGACTCCCTCTTCTCCAAAAAATAAGAAAAACCATTCTAAATGACATACCCCGAAAACCTCGGGGTATTTTTTTTGCTATTTTTTCAAACTTTACCAATTCTTTTACCGTAATTTAATATGATATCATTTTAACATCATAATAACATGGAAAAAATAACAAAACCTATGTCAGGATATTTTATGATCCTGTTTGTATTGGGCTTGCTTGTATTTGCAGTTGCATTGTTTATTAAGCAACTAATGATAATAGTGGGAATCTTATCTGTGATAGTAGCACTTATTTCTATAGCAGGGTTTTTTATCGTTGAACCTAATAAAGCCATGGTACTTTTACTCTTTGGAGATTATAAAGGCAGTGTCAAAGCCAACGGGTTCTATTGGGTCAACCCATTTATGACCAAAAAGAAAATATCACTTCGAGTGAGAAACTTTGAAAACAAGCCTGTCAAAGTAAATGACAAAATCGGTAATCCTGTACTTATAGGTACCATTGTAGTTTGGCAGGTGGAGGACACTTTTAAAGCGACATTTGATGTAGATGATTATGAGAATTTTGTTCACCTCCAATCAGATGCGGCCATCAGAAAAATGGCAGGTTTATATCCCTATGACAATTTTGAGGATGAAGAGGCAGAAATCACTTTACGTTCTGGGGTAGAGGATGTCAATCATTCTCTAGAACAAGAAATCAGTGAAAGATTACATCATGCTGGAATCAAAGTGATCGAGGCAAGAATTTCTCACTTGGCTTATTCATCGGAAATTGCTTCGGCCATGTTGCAAAGACAACAAGCTACAGCCATCGTTGCAGCTAGACAGAAAATTGTCGAAGGCGCTGTGGGAATGGTGGAAATGGCTTTGGAAGATCTTAAAATCAAAGACATCATCGAGTTTGATGATGATAAAAAAGCAGTGATGGTATCTAACTTAATGGTAGTTCTTTGTTCGGATAAAAGCGCAAGCCCAGTATTAAATGTGGGCACTCTAAATCAATAGAAATGAGTTACCAAGTTTACAATGAAGAGCAATCCTATCGCGGTTCTTGGGTCATGTACATGGTCCTACTTACCGAAGTACCGACATTAGTTTTAATGTTGGTGCTTTTCTTTACATCTGAAGACAGGCGAGAAATAGGGATTGCCCTTTTTTTCGTCATGGTAATCATGGTTTTAGTCTTTATGCTCCTATTGAACATATCCTTAAAGACGAGAATTGACCATTCTGGAATTCATTATAAATATTCCCCATTCATCAGAAACTGGAGAACCATTCCCAAAGAAAAAATCAAAAGCCTTCAAGTAATCAGTTTCAACCCATTGTTTGACTACGGTGGATGGGGAATGAAACGAAATAAAACCACCAAACTATATAACATTCTGGGGGATGAGGGTTTGCTAATTGATATTGGAGAAAAGCGAAAAATCTTATTGGGAACAGCCGAAAAACGAAAACTAAAATCATTTATCCAATATTGGAAGGAGGAAGAAAATGCCTAAAAAGAAGCCATTTGCACTTCGACTAGATGAAAACATGATGAAGGCTGTAGAAAAATGGGCTTCTGACGAATTCCGCAGCACCAATGGTCAGCTGGAATGGATCATCCATGAAGCATTAAAAAAAGCCGGAAGGTCCCCTAAAAAGAGACCTTCCGGCTCAGACGATTAAATACATCAATCTCTATTTACTATTCTCTAATTCATGAATTTTCTTGAAAAGAAAACCTATTCCTCCTCAGGGATATAAAGAAGTTGATCATTCTCAAAATCATATAAAGTCAGGGCTCTTAATTCAAAATAAGCCATCCAATACTCCTTTAAAGAGTTGTAATAAGCCCTTTTATTATCATCTTTTTGCCCTTGTGCAATATTTAAGTCAGTGACAGTCACATTCCCTGTCTGATACCTATTCAATGCAATCTGGTAACGCTTTTCCGCTACCTCATCAGATTTTCTTGTCACATTGATTCGCTCACGTATCATTAAAAAGTTTCTGACTTTCGTGAATATCTCTTGCTCAAAATTGATCGTTTCCTGCTCTACCGTATACTCCACAAACTGTTGATTGGCCTTGGCTATTGACATTCTTGATTTATTTCTTCCCCAATCCAGAATAGGGACAGAGATTCCTAAATTCACCAACGCTTGGGTATTTGGATTTTGATAGATATCAGACAGCGTAAATGCTGCATTATTATATCCATAACTCGCCCTAAGATTCATTTGCATTCTTTGACCCTTGGCCTCTGCCACTGTGGCTTCCGCTTCAATAAGTTGCCGATCAAAACCCAATGCTTCAGATCTATTTTGAAAAGCATACTCGATCGCTTCATTAACATCCACATCAAACTCGGGAACTTCAGAAGGTGGAATTAACAAAATATTCGCTGCTTGATTTAGGCCGATAAAAGAGTTGACCGCCAAAGAAGAACTCTCTAAGTCCAATTTAGCTTTTGCCAAATCTTGCTTTGCTTGTAAAGTTTGTAATTCTACCTGCAAAAGCTCATCCTCAAAAGTGGCTCCTAAATCGTACCTCTTTTGCTCAATACCGAAGATTTGCTCTGTATTTTTGAGGTTTTGAGTAGCAATTTCAAAATTAACCTGTGCGATCAGGTAGTTAAAAAATAACTCCGTCACCATCATGGAAATTTGCTCCGATTCCTCTACAAACTCCCTCTTACTTTCTTCAAATAATAAGGGCATAATTTTCTTATCCCATTTATAAGGATTGTATGCAAAAATGGGCTGATCCAAACTAACGTTCATAGGGATACCAGACCACCTTGTTTGGATTTCATTGTCTCCAGCCAAAAAGTTATCAAACCGGCTTGTTGAAGTATTGATTGACACCATTCCACCGGTAGGAGAAATAACTTGCTGAAGCCCTAAGCCCAAATCAACCAAGTTTTGCTTCACCGGTCTAAATTCAATAGTACCATCAGGTTGAGTTACATTATTGAAGGCTTGTGAATAGGCCGGAATAGTACCTGTTAAACGTAGCTGAGGATTATAATTCGACTTAAACTGCCTGTACTGCCAATATCTATTTTCCCTGGCGGTTTTGGCTCTTAATGAAGCTGGGGAGCGATCTTTAGCCCGCTGCACCATCTCTTGAAGCGTATAGGAAACCGAATCTTGAGCACAGGTTTCAGTAAAAACAGAAGACCCTAAAAGCAAAATTGAAACAGCAAGAACTGATCGAAAGCAAAAATATTTCATGTGCAGTTATATGGATTAAAAGAATTGAACTAAAATAATGAGAGATTATTCTTTACCAAAAGACTTTTGCCTTTCAAATGCTAAAACTTCCTAAAGAATTAAAAGAATCTAAAGATCTGGGCTCAAAGTGCTAGTTTGAGTAACTTGTACCCGGAAAAAATAAGCTATGAAAAACATTATCAGTTTTGTCATCCGGTACATACCCAGACCATTTTTACAACGGGTCAGTCCGATTGCGATGAAGTTCCTGGCACTGACCAATAAAGGCTCGGATGTAACTTGCCCAGTATGCGATCACCAGTACAAAAAGTTCCTGCCTTACGGAAGAATTGCTAGGGAAAACGCACTTTGCCCAAACTGCCTTTCCTTGGAGAGACATCGTTTGATGTGGTTATTTCTAAAAGAAAAGACCAACTTTTTTACCGGCAAATTAAAGGTACTTCATATTGCTCCTGAGCATTGCTTCATAAAAAGATTCGAAGCATTAGAGAATTTAGATTATGTCACAGCTGACTTGGAATCACCACTAGCAAAAGTCAAAATGGACGTCCATGAAATACCTTTCGAGGAGGATACTTTTGATGTGGTTTTTTGCAACCATGTCATGGAACATGTAGAAGATGACTTGAAGGCATGTTCAGAAATCAATCGTGTTTTGAAAGCCAATGGATGGGGTATCATCCAATCTCCAGTTTATCCACTTGAACATACTTTAGAAGATTCCAGCGTGACCGAGCCGGCTGAAAGAGAGCGAATCTTTGGACAGCGCGATCATGTCAGAAAATATGGAAATGATTATGCCGAGCGATTAAGGAAATCTGGAATCGGCATGGAGGAAAATAAATTTGTGAAAAATCTCCCCGCAGATAAGATCAAGAAATACGCGCTACCACCTAATGAGATAATTTTTGTCTGTAGCAAAGGCTGATCAACCGTAAACCTGCTTCCTAAACAATTCATAAACCAAGCCACTCCCATAGGAGCATAGTTGCATCACCGAAGTAACCAAACTTAATCCTCCAACGATTATAGACTTATATCTAAGGCTCGACTGAATTATTATTGCAGCGGCCCAAAACAATAATATCAGCATCTGTAGATAAAAAATTGGGCTAAATAAAAAGTAAGTAGCAATACAAGAAATACAGAACAACAGAAACATGGTGGGTAAGAAGTGAACTGCTTTAATAGCATCAGAATGAAACCTGGAGACATTTACCCGGTTCCTTCCGAAGGAAAATCCTTGCTTGGTAAATGAAGACAAGGTGTTTTTCCTCTTATGATATACAAAGGCCTCTTCCACTAGCTCTAGCTTAAATCCTGCCTTTTTGATTCGGATACTATACTCAATATCCTCTCCTTGATTGGGATCTAAGAAACCACCAATGATTTGAAACACTTTTCTAGACACGCCCATATTAAACCCTCTTGCTTGGTATTTTGAGGGATCTTTTAATTTTCCTCTGATTCCTCCAGTAGTCCAAAAAGAGGTCATTGCAAAATCCATTGCTTTCTGAAGTATACTAAAATCAGAATTTGAAGCATCTGGGCCACCAAATGCATCCAAATTCCTTTCGCTGACAGCCTTTTTAAGGAGTTCTAAGTAATTATTTGGTAAAATGACATCAGAGTCCAAGATCACAAAGAACTCCCCTTTAGCGTGCTTCATCCCGTCATTCCTGGCAAATCCTTGCCCTTGATTATCCTGATAAATATAAGAGAGGGTCAGATTTTCATTAAACTGCTCAATGATAGATTGAGAATCAATGGTAGAACCATCCTCCATCACTAAAACTTCAAAATCCCTAAATGATTGTTGACTCAGACTCCTTAGTAATTCAGCTAATTCCTCTGGGCGATTAAAGACCGGTATTATAACCGAAAAGAACATTAATAATTGAAATTAAGCTCCTCGTCTACTTTATACTCAGCCTCCTTGGATTGATTGGACGTCATTAATTCTGCAATAAAGCCTGTTACAAAAAGCTGAACACCGATGATTAAAGCCACCAAAGCTAAAAAGAATAAGGGCTGATCTGTAATCTCACGAACAGGTAGCCCCATTTTTATTCCATAGACCTTTTGGAATATCAACCAGCAAGTAATGATAAAGCCTGAGAAAAAAGAAAGCGTACCTAACAGGCCAAAAAAATGCATAGGCTTCTTTTTATACCGATGCACAAATGAAACGGAAATCAGATCAAGAAATCCATTTAAAAAGCGTTCTATCCCGAATTTGGAATACCCATATTTTCGAGATTGATGAGAAACGATCTTTTCACCAATTTTGGTAAAACCATTCCATTTGGCCAAAAGAGGAATGTAACGATGCATTTCTCCATAAATCTGAATATTCTTGACCACCTTATTGCTATAAGCTTTTAGCCCACAATTAAAGTCATGGAGTTTGATCCCTGATATCCATCTTGTCACAGCGTTAAAAAATCGGGAGGGGATAGTTTTACTGATTGGATCATGTCGTTTTTTCTTCCAACCTGAAACTACATCAAAGCCACCTTCACTGACCATGCTATATAAATCTGGAATCTCATCAGGACTATCCTGAAGATCAGCATCCATGGTAATCACTACTTTACCAGTTGCTTTATTAAAGCCAGCATCCAAAGCAGCTGACTTCCCATAATTTCTCGTAAAATTCAGCCCTTTAACTGAGGGATTTGTTGCCACCAAGGAATTAATTACTTCCCATGAAGCATCGGTACTCCCATCATTGATAAATATTACCTCATAAGAAAAGCCGTGGTCATTCATGACACGGCTAATCCATTGAGTTAATTCAGCTAATGATTCCTCTTCGTTAAAAACGGGAACTACTACGGAAATTTGAAGCATGGTTTATTAATAATCCAGAGATTTATCTCTTTTCTTAAGAATAGCTGCCAAAATTAGAGCAATAATCGCATAAATAATTATTCCAATACCAAATCCCATCAATTGGCCACTAAGTGTGAATTGATTTGAAGTACTGGCTTTCATTTCTTCAAGTTGTTCAGGACTTAACGAATCAGCAGACGCCCCAAAACTCTCCATCATCTTCAGACTATTCTCAAATGCCAAATCACTTAAAACCCCAGGGAGAGAAGGATCTATGACATGAAATAATAAGACCTGTCCTATTAAACTGATAATACCTGAGATCAATATAGCTATGAAACTGAAGTTGAAAGCAGCACCGAAAGATATAAAGCCACCTATTTCAGTTCTGTATTGTCTCCCAAAATAAATAATCAAAACAAAGAAAACGACCAAGGCAATAAGGCCAAACCAAGCCGAGCCTAAGAGAGTTGCATCAATAAAATATGCAATAAAAGTAATCGCTAGGGACACCAAACCGATTGTTAAACCTGGTTGGATCGCGGCTTTAAAGGGACTTTGTTGCTCTTCCATAAAATATTAGTTAGGGTTTTTTCTCAAAATAATAGAAATAATAATAGTAAAAAACAGTCCAGGAATGATTTTCCAAATTGCGTCATTCAAGGCCACATCAGAATTCACCATTTCTTTAACACTATCTAAGGTAGCATTAAATGAGGCTTCTCCCACCTGAGAAACAATGGTTTCTCGACTATCTATTAATGTCTGAACCTTATTTTCTTTTATTAGCTCAAAGAAATCAGGACTGATCGCCAAAACAACATAGATCCCTAGAAAGGAAATAATTGCTAAGAGCATGTAAGTTACAAAACCAACACTCATTCCTTCTGCAAAAGAAAGGTAGCCTTGATTAAAATAGTCTTTAAAATATCGTAACGCCAAATATATGGATACAGGAGTTATAACATACCCGAAGACAAGGTTGAGCGTGGTAGGATCCTCATAAAATATAGAAAGAACCAAAAACGAAACAAGCCCTAGAACACCGCCAAGTACTCCAAATAAGTAGGCCGACTTAAAATACTTATTCATCGAGTTTAATTAATTCCCCCTTTTGAATAACATAATTAACTCTTCCAGTTAACTTTTGATCAAACCATGGAGAATTTTGTGAATTAGAAGTATTTGTCTTTCGGTTAAAAAGCCATTCTTCATTAGGATTAAAAATCGTCCAAGAGTCATTCTGTAACTCTATAATCTCCGAAGGCTTCCCTCCTACTTTTTCCATTAACAATGGCCAACCTAATTCCTTTTCTAGTTTAACCATAGCAGGAAGAAAGGTCTGCAAACCAATCATTCCAAAAGCAGCAAGATCAAACTCCATGAATTTGGAGTCATAATCTTGAGGTTGATGATTAGAAACAATCGCATCGATTGTATGATCCTTCACCCCCTCTAATAAGGCTTGTTTGTCTAATTCACTTCTAAAAGGAGGCTTCACTTTATAATTAGGATCAAAGTCCATCAAGTCATTATCTGTAAACAACAATTGGTAGATGGAGACATCACATGTTACATTCAAACCTTCCTCTTTCGCCTGACGGATCAGGCTAACTGCCTTAGCAGAGCTGATGGTTTGAAAATGAACTTTCCCTCCCGTGTATTTTAAGATTTCAATATTTCTTTGAATGGCGACCTCTTCCGCTAAGCTAGGAATACCTTTCATTCCTAACATAGTAGAATTATCTCCTTCATGCATTTGTCCAAAGATAGAGAGCAATGGGTCATAAGCATGGTCAAATAGAACTCCATCGAATTTCTGAAGGTATTGAAGGATTTTCATGTACCTATCTCCATTAGAAAGAGGCTTAGTGCCGTCTCCAAAAATCTTGACACCTGATTGATGGTGCATGTCCAAAATTTCTGTTAGGTTCTCTCCATCCGTATTCTTCGTCACTGCCCCTTGAGCAAAAAGATCAACAGAATATTTTTTAGACCTATTGATTAAAAAGTCAACGTCATTTTTACTTTGGATGACAGGCTCTGTATTGGGAAGGATTACAGCTGCGGTAAAGCCACTTCCAATTAAAGTTTGGCAAAGAGAGTCAATTGTTTCTTTGTACTCAAGGCCTGGCTCTCCTACCCCACATCGTAGATCGACCCAACCTTTAGAAGCAAGCATTTGGGAGCAATCAATAGTTTCTAGATTTGATGGCAAATCATCTGAAGATGCTAACTCTAATTTTCCTTTATGAAAAACATAATCTTGAGGTTTTTGAACCTCATTGGCAGATATCACCTTTAATCCTTGAAAGAGAATTGACATGTATTTGAACTTTGCTACAAAACTGCAACAATATTATAAAAATGAAAAATGGAAAAGGTATTGAATTTAACAAAAAAAAAGCCAGCTGTTATAGCTGGCTTAAATAATGTGGCGGCCCCCGATAATTATCGCGGGCTACTCTCCCGGGTGTACCCCTTTGCTTTCGGCACTGAATCCATTCGATTTGATCCAAAAGTTTCTTCTTGGAACCCATCTCAATTTTACTCCTACGAAGCTACGGCAGAAACAACCATTGTCACTACATGCTAGGAAGAGGATTAACAAAAAAAAGCCAGCTGATATAGCTGGCTTGAATAATGTGGCGGCCCCCGATAATTATCGCGGGCTACTCTCCCGGTTGTAACCCCTTTGCTTTCGGCACTGAATCCATTCGATTTCATCCAAAAGTTTCTTCTTG